>JAGHBN010000156.1 GCA_021160985.1 Thermococcus sp. | reverse complement strand
TAACTCCCCATATCGGATTCATGTTTTCACCCAATCACTATTGGAGGAGCGAGTTAAGTACTTTTCCTATACCCCCTCAAAGCTGGCACAGAAAAGTTTGAGAGTGAAGAGAAAGGAATGAACGGGAGACGAGAGAGTTACCTGCTGAATTTGTTCAGCCTCTCAACGGCTGAGGATTGTCTCTTACCTCTTGTAATGTCCCCCTGTACCCCCCTGAACTTAACCACGAGGCTAGGCATAAGCTTTAAGCACTAACAAGAACTTAAAGCCTTTTTTCAAAAATTCTTACTACCCATTCCATTTCACTTACAGAAGGAGGATTCTTAGAGAGTTCAACGATAAACCTTGAACTGCCGGACAACTTTTCAGTTTTTGTATATAGATACAGCTTTTTCCGTTCCTCAAACCCAAGGGAGGCTAAAAAATTCTCCATAACGCGGGACACTGACCTAACTTGAACAGACTTTACTTCAGGATATTTTTCCTGCAGATATTCAAGCAAAAGTTCAAAGGCCCTCATAACTTCGTTATCATCAGTTCCTTTCAGAAAGGGATTTGGAGAGAAATCAAAGATAACAAGACGTGAATCCCCAATAAAATACCTAACTCCAAAGATGTAATTTGAAAGCGTTCCTGCACTGTCTCCATAGTGAACGCTTAAACAGTGAAAGTCATTCCCTCCATAGAACATCTCCAAAAGCTTATTTTCAATCTCCATTTTGGCCTTTCTGCGAGCCACATACTCAACCCACCGGGCTTCTTCAAAGAATATGCATGAATTTTTGCCCGAGACAATAAAGAAATTTCCACCGGCGTACCCTTCATTCAGCATTCTGAGTTCTTTATCGTGCCTTAGCGAAAACACCGCCCTGTAGAGAGGAATAGCCTTGTCAAGGAAAGTTTTCCAATCAAACTTCCCAAGAAAGCCCGAGAGTCCCTCAATCCAATCAATTCCGATAAGAACAATGTAAGGGCAAAACTTGTATGACAACTCTGAAAGCTCAGGCTCATTCTCTTTAGAATCAGCAAGATGTTTCAAAAATTTAAGCTTCTGTTGTAAAGAATAAAACTCCTTCCAGCACTCTATAATCGCCTTGGCTTTTTCAGGGTCCCAAAGAAGTTTATAGGGCTTCTTTTGTCTTCCCTGCGAGTTTTGCACAGGAATAGGATCGTCCAAAACCTTCAAACGCACAAGTTCATTCAAGACCCTTCGAACAGACTCTTGTCGTTTTCCAAGTTCTTTTGAGAGGTTATACACGGTAAGTTCTTTACCCTCCTGTGCAAGTTCAATTATTCGGTATGCAATCTCAGTGAATTCCTCAGTATCTTTTAACCTCCCCATATAGGCCCCCGTTATGGTTAGTAGGTATTCACAAAAAAGTGTTTCTTTTTGAGAATACCCCCTTATAAAGTAAACTGCGAAATAAGTATTGACAGTTTTCGGAGGTGATACCATGGGCAAGAAGGGTTCCAAACCCATGACATGGGAGGCCGCGAGGAGAATACAGAGCGCAGTGGACAGCAGAAGGGCCGTCAAGGCGGACGAGGGCTTCAAGGCCAGGGCCATGAGCGCCGCCGCGAGGAACTCGAAGAACAATGACGACGAGTTCGAGGACTGGGTTGTCGAAGAAATAATGCTGGCATCAGAGGAAGGAACAGACGTTGATGATATTTTTGATATTGGCAACTGGTTCTGATATCCTTACTTTTTTGATGGCATTACAACCGGGGGAGGGTTCAACATGAGGTTTAAACGCGAGGTCACCCACGTAATCTTCTTCGACATCGAGTACTACGTCCCCAAAGGGTACAGAAACCGACCCGGACTGAAGGCCAACCCGTACCTGGATGGAAGCTTCGTCATCGGAGGCGTCTTCCAGAGATACTCCCCCATAGATGAGAAGCCGGAAAAGAAGGAGGAGTTCTGGATATGGGACATGGAAGGTAAGGACGTCGTGGAGCAGGAGAAGAATCTCTTGGAGAAAATATACCTCTACTTCAGGGAGAGCTGGACACGGTGGGAACTGCTGGGCAAAGACCCCGGGCTGACGGAGCCGATGGCAGTAGGCTTCGGGATAACGCGCCTCGATATTCCCGTGCTTTTTGTCAGGAGTCTGATTCACAGAATAGCCGAGCCGGAGAGGCTCTACGACACCTACTTTAAACTCAGGCACTTCGACCTCAGCGTCGCCTCAGCCCCGCTGATTCCAGAGAACAGGAACAGAAAAGTGCTCACCCCTGTGTCACAGAACTGGGCAGTTCGGAACCTCCTCGGAGACGGAAGAAGAAAACCGAGCGGCACAACCGTGTGGGAACTATACGATGCAGGGGAATATCAGGCCATAATGGAAAGAACCCGCGAGGAGGTGGAACTCGCGAGGAAGGTTTATCAAGAACTTAGAAAATTAAGGAACGGCCTCCCCGGCCGCCCCTGAGTTCACTTCTTCAACGGCTCCGGAATCGCCTTATCCCACTGCTCCCTAGCCAGCTCGCCGGTGTACTTGAACTTCTCGACCTTCTTCTCGGCCTCCTTGCGCTTCTTCTGGTGCTCCTTAAGGAAGTCCTGGACTTTCTTGATCAGGTAGCGCTTGCACTCCCCACAGGTCAGCTCTCCAGCTTTGCACGCGTGGTAGCGCTCCATCAGCTTCTTGTCGTCCTCCTCGAAGAAAATTTCAAGCCATTTGAAGACGACGCACTTCTCGGGGTTTCCACCTTTTTCTCTCTGCTCCTTTAAGGTGGGCTGACCGCCAGTCAAGGCGAACCGCCATATCTTCTTGCCTGCCTCCTCCGGGTCGTCGGTGAGGTACACGGCTGTCTCGGGCTTGCTGGCGCTCATCTTGCCCTCCAGGCCCATCAAACCAGGCACGAACTTGGAGTGAATCGCCGCCGTCTTGTAGTAGCCGAGGCTCTCGGCGAAGTCCCTCTGGAGCCTCCAGTAGGGGTCCTGGTCAATTGCTGCTGGAATTAAACAGCGCCTCTTCTCGAAGAAGGTCGGTGCGGCCTGTATGGCAGGGTAGAAAATCATTCCAATCTTGCTCTGGTCGGTGAAGCCAAAAACTGCTCTAGCCATCGAGAAGTTTATCTTCTTGGCTATCGGAAGGGCCATCTCGTAAATCTTCGTGAACTCGCTGTCCTGGAAGATGAAGGTCTTGTCCGGGTCGAAGCCGACGGCTATGATGTCGAGTATATTCTCGTGGGCCCAGCGCTTGGTGTCGTCGAGGGTAAGGTCTTTGAAGAAGAACTTCTCGTCGTCCGTGATTTGTATGTAGAGGTTGACGCCGAACTTCTCCTGGAGCCATTTGGTTGCGAAGAACGGAATGATGTGGCCTATGTGCATCGGCCCGCTCGGGCCCCTCCCGGTGTAGAGGAAGAAGCCCTTTCCACTCTCGTAGTCTTGAAGGACTTTGTCGTAGTCCCTGTGGGAGAAGAAGAACCTCCTCCGGAAG
>JAGHBN010000013.1 GCA_021160985.1 Thermococcus sp. | reverse complement strand
CTATCCAGCTTCTCTTCCTGAAAAGCTCTGCCTCGCCCTTGACCACATAAACAATTGGTTCTCCCTCCGCGGGGATGAGAAGGCTTGGCCTCAACCACTTCGTCCCCGTGAAGTAAATGAAGCTTGAGAGCGTCCTTATCACTGCCCCGTCTATGCCGTTCTCCCTAAGGAGCTCCTGAAAGCGCTCCACACGCCTTTTGAAAATTTCAGGGTTTCCTCTCATGTACATACCCCCATAACTTCTCCCCTATTTAACGTTAAAACACCTTCCCCCACCAAAGCTTCACCACGAGGAACCTGGCGTGACAGATGCCCATGTTTTCCAAGCTTTCCCCCATTAACTACAAACGTGTCAATCCCTCCAGTCGAGCAACCTCTTCTCACCGTCTATCTCCTTGTAGGGGGCGATGTCCATAGTCATTTCAAGGGTTCCTAGATAGTTGCCCTCCTCGTCAAAGAGGGGCACGTATTTTATGTAAACATACTTCGGCCCGAGCCGGAGCCAGAAGGCTGCCTCCTTCTTTCTGCCCTCCTTGAAGGCCTTGAGTATCTTGTTGACTATGTGGACGCTCTTCGGCGGGTGGCAGAGCTGGACGGGCCTTCCGAGCACCGATGGGGTCCTGGCGAATATTCTCTCGCCCGGCGAGAAGAAACGAACGCGGTCGTCCCTGTCTATAAAGGTCACGTCCACCGGAAGGGCCTCGAATATCGCCTTCAGCTCCTCCAGGCTGACGAAGCCCGTTCCGAGGTCTATGTCCCCATCACGCTTCAGTTCGGTCTTGTCGAACTCCAGCGGCTGACCCTTTAACGCCTGCTGAACCTCCTTTGGGAGGCTTAAGAGCTCCTCCACACCCAGTTCGGGGTTGATCTCCCACGGATGGAGCGGTTTAACGTCCTCACCGGGATCCCAGGCGGGTGGGTTGACCTTGTAATAGCCGATCTCATCCTCCTGCATCCTTATTGCCTTCCACTCCCCATCGCTCAGCAGGGCCTTCAGGGTGGGGTAGTAGATGTTGTTCTCCCTGAAGACCATGTCGCTCAGCGCGAACGAAGCCTCGCCCGCCTTTTCCTTAAAGCGCTCAACGAACTCCTCCCAGGGCATCTCATTCCTCTTCCTCAAAAGCTCGGCAAGCCTCTTTACCATGAACCTGATTTCGTCGTGCTTCGTCCAGAGGACGGTAGCTATCGCCGTTAATCCCCTCCGCTCGATGTAGGGGAAGGTGAGCATCTCCTCCCGGTTGTAGTGGGTGAAGCCGACCTTCCTGAGGTTGCCCACTATCTCCTCCAGGACACCGAGGATTTCCTCCCTCATGCGCTCGTCCCTGGTGGTTGCCAAGGTTCTCGCGTAGAGGTTGAGCATCTCGGAGTCCTTCATTATCTCCTTGTTCTCGAGGTAGAGCGTCTTGAGCGGGTGTCCATCGGGCAAATCCTTCTCCTCAAGCTCCTCCGTTCCGGCAACCGCTTCCCTGAACAGCTCAACGTGGAGGTCGCACATCTTCGCTATGTCCTTGGCGGAAACGCCTTCCTTCACGAGCTCCTGCTCTATGATTGGAATCTCAAGGGGTGAGATACCGCTCAAAACCCTGCGGAATTCCTCCTTGAGTTTATTCACGTCCTCGCCCTCGTGGATTCTAAGGAGAAGCTTCTTCAGCTGCTCCTTCTTGTATTCGCGATTGTTCAACAACTCAGTCATCTTTACCACCTTCATGACGAGTGTCATATTGAGTACTTTTAAGCGTTTCTGGGCAGATTTGCCCAACAATCTTTATATGTCGCATGTCATAGGAGGGAACGGTGATGAAAAATGATGCTTGACGTTCGTGGATTACAGCCTCCCCAGCCGGCGGTTATGATAATAGAAAGCCTTGGAAAGCTCCAAGTGGGGGAAACGCTTGACGTCATAGGCGATAAGCCCTTCGTTGACATGCTGGGAAAGCTTGAGGAAGCCGGTTATCGGGTTGAACTGAAAGAAGTTGGCGGGGCATTCGTGCTCAGGATAACCAAGACCGAGAACTCCAGGGAGCTTACGATGGAAGTCAAGGAGTGCGACGATAAGCTGGACGAAATAACGGGGGAAACCAACGTGGGCAAGCTCCTAAAGGCCTATCCGGAATCCCTCAAAATACTGGTGAAGTACGGCTTCTCGCCCCTTGAGAACCCCGTGATGAGGAAAACCCTCGCGAGGACGATAACCCTGAGGGGGGCAAAGAAGCTCATTGAGATGAGCGACGAGAAGTTCAAAGAGATGATGAAGGAGCTGAAAGAGCTGGAAAAGAAAAATTAAAAATCAATCAAGCTCCTCAGCGAGGGGTGAACCCTCTTCTACCTTTATGCCCTTATTCAGCATATCCCTAAGGTCTTTCTCGGGGTCTCCGATGAGCCTCAGGTCAAACTGCTTCCGGAGTATCTCAAACACGTTGGGGGTCAGGAACTCAGGTGCCTTCGGCCCGATGTAAATACCCTTGATTCCAAGGTAGAGGAGCGAGTAGAGTATAGCTACCGCCTTCTGCTCCATCCAGCTGAGGACTATGCTCACTGGCAGGGAGTTCACGTCCGTTCCAAGCTCATTAGCGAGTGCTATTGCAATCTCGATTATTGAGTAGACGTTGTTGCACTGTCCGAAGTCGAGGAAGCGCGGGATTCCTTCAATGGTACCGTAGTTTCTCGCGTTGTAGCGGAACTTACCGCACGCGGCTGAGAGGATTAGCGCGTCCTCCGGGATAAGCTCGGTGAGTCTCTCGTAGTAACCCATACCCTTGTGCGGCGTATCACAGCCGCCCACGACGAAGATGTGCCTTATCCTGCCCTCCTGGATGAGCTCTATCAGCCTGTCCTTCATAGCTAAAACGTTGGTGTGGTGGAAGCCGGTGAGGAGCTTTCCACCGTCGTAAGCCTTCATCCTGGGGGTCTCAAGGGCGCGCTTTATGAGGGGCTCGAAGTTGTAGTCCTCGATGTGGGGGACTCCTTCAAGGCCGCCTATTCCGGTTGTGAAAATCCTGTCCTGATATGCCTTCGTTGGCTGCTGGACACAGTTGCTCGTGCCGAGGATAACGCCCGGGAACTCGGCGAACTCCTTCTTCTGGTATAGCCACGAACCTCCCCAGTTGCCGTAGAGGGCCTTGAACTTCCTCAGCTCCGGGTAGGCGTGGGCCGGAAACATTTCCGAGTGGGTGTAAACCTTGAGCTCGTCCTCAAGGCCCATCTCCTCGATCTGCCTGAGGAGCTCGTAGAGGGCCTTGTAGCTGTGGCCGGTGACGAGTATTCCGTGGCCCTCGGCGGTTCCGGTGGGCACTTCGACCGGCTCTGGCCTGCCGAAGGTCTCGACGTAGGCCTTATCGAGGAGCTTCATGGCCTCAAGGTGAACCCTTCCGTTTTCGAGTATGAGCTCAAGGAAGCGGTTCTTGTCAAAGTTAACGTTGGTCAGAGTCGAGTAGAGGGCCTCGGCCAGAAAGTGCCCTATTTTTGGGTCGTCGTAGCCAACCTCAAGGGCGTGATAGTAGTAAGCTGCGGTTCCCTTTATTCCGTAGAGGAGGGCCTCCTGAAGGGAGTTGAGGTCCGGGTCCTTTCCGCACACTCCCCTTATCGTGCATCCTCCCGCCAGGCTCATCGAGCACTGGTTGCAGAGCATTCTATACCTCTCCGGGGTTCTTATCGCCATTTCCCACACCCCCAATTCATGACAGGTGTCATATGCGGTTGTTTATTGG
>JAGHBN010000124.1 GCA_021160985.1 Thermococcus sp. | reverse complement strand
TCGCAGTGCCAACCTAAAATATTCTAGCTAATAACTACCAAAGAAAGTAAGAAAAGGCGCAAACTCAACGGGTGCTCTCCTCAAGCCTCCCGTACCTGCCCATTATTTCAATCAGTTTCTCGACTGGCAACGCGTACCTCACGTGCCCGTTGCCCTCAACCGTTCTCGCCTGGAGAAGCGCATTGATTATGGCCTCCTCAGTCGCCTCGGCGGTGGCCTTGAAGAGCCTGCTGAGGGCGTTGTCGGGCAGAAAACTGAGCAGGTGGGGCTCTTTATCCAGCGGGGCCGTCTGCGCCGTTGAGAAGGCAAGGACTACGTCCCCGCTCCCGTGGTACGCGTAGCCGCCGGTTCTCGCGAGGCCGACAACTGCCCTTTTCGCGATCCTCTTCAGCCCCCTCGCGGTCAGGGGCGCGTCCGTTGCCACCACCATCGAGATGCTGCCCTTCGCGGAGGGCCCCCTTCCGGGGTAGTCCTTCAGCTCAAGGCCGACGGGGACGCCGGCTATTGTGAGGTCTTCCCTCCTGCCGAAGTTCGCCAGGACGAGCGACGCGACCGTGTACTCCTCGCCGCCGATTTCGACGACCCGTGAGGAAGAGCCTATTCCGCCCTTGAACTCGAAGGCGCTCATTCCGGTTCCAGCGCCAACGGCACCTTCCTCAAAGTCAAGGCTCGCGTTTTTGACGGCCTCGAAGTAGTGCTCCTCCCTGACGGCCATCTTCCTGATGTTGTTGAGGTAGGAGTCGTTGCACTCCATAACGACCGGTGAGACGCTCTTCAGGTCTGGGTTCAGCTCAATCATGTGCTTTACCATCGCGCTTGCGACTGTATAGACGCTCAGCGTGTTGGTTAAAGCTATCGGCGTCTCGATGTAGCCGAGCTCATCGACCTGGACGAAGCCTATCGGCTTGGAAAAGCCGTTCATGACGAAGGTCGAGGCAAAGAGCTTTTCCTTGAAGGGGTTCTTCACCGGCGGGAGCAGGACGGTAACTCCGGTCCTCACGTCGTCGCCCTCGATGAGGGTTACGTGGCCGACCCTGACTCCCAGGTCGGCTATCGAGTTTCTCTTTCCGTGCTCATAAACGCCTATCTTTATGCCCAGCTCCGGGGCCTTCATGGTATCACCGGTGATAAATTGCATGCCGGGCTTAACAACCTTGCCCAATCAACGCTTATAAAGAACAAAAACCGAGTTTTGACCATGAGAATGAGGGCCACAAAATTCCTCCTGCTCATTCCTGCAGCATTCCTCGTAATCTTCTTCTACATTCCCCTAATCAGCATACTCCAGACCGGGCTCTGGGACAACGGGCCGACGCTGAAGTTCCTCTCCTCCGTACTTGCCAACTCATACCACAGAAGGGTCATCACATTCACGATAGCCCAGGCCCTCGCCTCAACGGCCCTGACCCTCATAATAGGCCTCCCGGGCGCATACATATTCGCCCGCTATGATTTTCCAGGAAAGAGAATTATCAGGGCAATCCTGACGGTTCCCTTTGTGATGCCAAGCGTTATGGTGGCCCTCGGGTTCATACTCCTCTTCGGCAGGGCGGGGCTTGTGTACAGGCTGACCGGCATCGACCTAGGGATAATATACTCCTGGAAGGGCATTCTCCTGGCCCACGCCTTCTACAACTTTCCAGTGGTCGTCAGGATGGTGTCAGCACTCTGGCAGAGGGTTAACCCCCACTACGAGGAGGCTGCAATGACGCTCGGGGCGAGGGGCTTCACCCTCTTCAGAAAGGTAACCTTACCCCTGATTTCGCCGGCGATTTTTGCCTCCGCAATGCTCACTTTCGTCTTCTGCTTCCTCAGCTTCTCAATCCCCCTCATAATAGGCGGTTACCGGTACGCGACCATAGAGGTGGACATATTCACGTCCATAATGACCCTCCTCGACTTCAGGACTGGCGCCGCTTTGGCAGTCATCCAGATAGCCCTCAGCCTCGCCTTCATGTACATCTACCTGAAGTCCCTCGATGCATACGCCAAAAGGGAGGAGCAGAGGATTATGCAGAGACCCATCAGGATGACCCTCTCGGAGCTGGCCAGCTTCAAGGGACTGCTCATAATAATGTACGCCCTTTTCGTCTTTATTTTCATCATCGCCCCGCTGCTTGCCGTTCTCTACGACTCCCTGCACTTCAACGGGGCATGGAGCCTTGAAAACTACCGCCGGATTTTCTCGGCCGAGTACAACCCCATGTTCGGAGCGAGCACCCTCGACGCCATCAGGAACTCCCTGACCTTCGGGTTTGTCACGGTCTTTCTTTCAATCCTTATAGCCCTCCCGATATCGTACTCCATGCACAGGTGGAACTTCAGGGGGAAGAGGCTCCTCGACGTTCTAGCGACCCTTCCCCTCGCCAGCTCTGCAATAACCCTCGGCCTCGGCTACATACGGGTCTTCAGCGAAACACCCCTCTACTACTCGCCATGGCTCCTGATAGCGGCGTACACCATAATTTCCTACCCCTTCGTGCTCCGCGCCGTTTCGACTTCGCTGAAGAAGATAAGGCCCAACCTCTGGGAGGCGGCGCTGAGCCTCGGCGCAAAGGAGTGGAAGGCATTTCTTAAGGTTGAGCTCCCCCTGGCCCTCGGAGGGCTCATAGTCGGTGCGATATTCGCTTTTGCCATCAGCATAGCTGAGCTGGGGGCAACCTACATGCTGGCCAAACCAGAGTACACGACGATGACGCTAGCGGTCTACAAGTTCCTCGGCGCGAGGAGGTTCGGAAGCGCCTCAGCCCTCGCCGTGCTCCTCATGCTGATTTCGATGGCGGGCTTCATCCTCATAGAGAGAACGGGTGAAGAGGTATGGTAAGCGTTGAGCTGGTGGGAATTGAGAAGAGGTGGGATGATTTTGTCCTCAACATTGAAAGGCTGAAGGCAAACGACGGGGAGTTCCTGACGCTCCTCGGCCCCAGCGGGTGCGGAAAGACCACGACACTCAGGATAATAGCGGGCCTGGAAAGGCCGGACTCCGGAGAGGTTCTTTTTGACGGCAGGAAGGTGAACGACCTGCCCCCCTACGAGAGGAACATAGGGATAGTCTTCCAGGATTATGCCCTTTTTCCCCACATGACGGTCTTCAAGAACATCGCCTTCGGGCTTGAGATGAGAAAGCTCCCCAGGGCCGAGATTGAGAGAAGGGTGGGGTGGGCGCTGGAGCTCGTCGGTCTGGAGGGGCTCGAGAACCGCTATCCCGAACAGCTGAGCGGCGGACAGCAGCAGCGCGTG
>JAGHBN010000098.1 GCA_021160985.1 Thermococcus sp. | reverse complement strand
AGTTACTACCTTTTATTTAACTTTTTTGCTCTTGATATTGTAAGTACGCTAAAAATCTTTTTTTTTTCTTGTGTCATACTGACAAAAGGTTTAGCAAAAACTTAATTAATAAGTTATTTGTCCAATTAGAATAAGTGATGCCAATGATTCACATAGTTGGTGTAGGACCTGCGGGAGCATCTTTGGCCTACTACCTTAAAGATGAATTTAAAGTAAGAGGTTATGAAATAAGGAAATCCCCCGGAGCAAAACCCTGTGCTTGGGCAGTTCCAAGAAGTTTGGAAAAATATATCAAAATTCCAGAGGAAGTCATTTTAAACAAGATATATGGACAAAAGATATATCTTAACAATAAGCTACTGAGTGAAAATTATCAAAGATTACCGCAGGGGTATATACTCAACAAACCAGCATTCATTAAATGGCTTTTGGATGGAGTGGACGTTAAACTGGGCAAATCCATCAAATTTAAGGGACAAGAGCCAGAACTAAGAACGAGAGACGGTGATATCACTGTGATTGCAACAGGAAGCATATTTCATAATGAAAGCAAGTGGAAGTTTCTGACGTACCAATATATACTTAAAGATGCCAAAATCGAAGATGATATTATAGAAATTAGGTTTTACACTGATTTCGTCGGCTACATCTGGGTATTTCCACGAGAAAATAAAGCAAATGTGGGCATTGGAGGATTTTTAAGCCATGACGAATTGAAAGCGAGACTTGACTCTTTCATTAAAAATGATGAGCGTTTTAGATACACAAAAATTGAAAGAAAAGAAGGCGCACACATTTATGCCGGAGGCATAAAAGAGGAGTTGTACAATTTTAAGTATCCAGTTATAGGAGAGGCGCTGGGGGCAGTGTACCCCCTAACTGGTGAAGGAATAAGGCCTTCAATAATTTCCTCCTATGCTTTCTATAGGTCTATAAAGTATGGAAAATCACTCAGAGAAGAGTTCGAAAAAACCGGAATTCCCCAGCAAATCAACTTTCAAAAACAACTAGTCGAAGCCCTCCTAAAAGCACCACCCCATCTGAGAGAGGTATTCATAAGAGAATACTTCAAAAGCTCCAAAAATCCATTATAGGTTATTACCAATTGTTCAACAAATTTACAGAAATTCCACGAAAAATCATCATCCCCCAAATAACCTATTATCAAAGATAAGTAAAAACACGTCCTCAAGTGATAGGTCCTCCACCTTAATCTGAAGGGCACCTTTCAAGGAGAGAAACCTCACGAACTCATCAACTTCGTCAACCTTAAGATACGCAACGAGATGAGTATAGCCGTTCTTAAAGGTGCACTTCACAAGACCGTCACAGTTGCAGTCGAATTTTCCCTCCACCAGAGCCACAACCTTCTTATCAACCGGAGCCCTGAGCTTCCTGCTTATCTCCTCGGGTCTTCCCTCTAGAATAGGCCTCTTGTTGAAGAGCAGAAGCCTGTCGCTCAGCTTCTCCGCCTCCTGAAGGTCATGGGTGGTGAGGATAACCGTTGTCCCAAAATCACGGACGAGGGCCATTATTGCGTCATGTATCTCGCTCTTGGTTATCACATCGAGAAAAACCGTCGGCTCGTCGAGTATGAGGTATCTAGGCCGTACCACCAAGGCGGAAGCGATGTAAACCTTCTGTTTCATTCCAGCCGAGAGCTTCTGGTACCACTCGTCCCGCTTCTCCCACAGGTTCAGCAGTTTGAGGGCGTACTCTATGCGCTCCCCTATCTCACCCTCAGGGACTTTCCACAGCCTCGCGATGAACTTAAGGTTCCGATGAACGCTTAAGCGCCACTGGAATATGCCCCACATGTCCCTCTCGCCAGTGAAAACCGTGAACATCTTGTTTGCAACTTTGCCGTGCTCCCTAAAGCTGTCGTGGCCGTCGATGAGCAGTTTTCCAGAACTCGGCTCGAGAAGACCGTTGGCGATTTTACAGAGGGTTGTCTTTCCCGCACCGTTGGGGCCGAGGAGGCCGAATATCTCCCCCTCCCCAACCTTGAAATTTAAACCTTCAAGGGCCGGGATTTCTTCTCTGGGCTTCCCAAAGAAATCACGGAGGCTTCCCAGATCAAAGAACCCCTTGAAAGGAGGTGGATAGTATTTTGTCAGATTCTCTGCCTCTATCATCCAACCACCTCACACGTGACCCAGAGTCCCCAACTGCATTGCCTTTCTGACACCCCACTTAAACATCGCCACCCCTATGAGAAGCATGACGCCAGTCGTAATTGCAAGGTTCACGAAGCTCGGCCATATCTGAGACACTGAATAACCCCCACCCATCGTCAGCCTGGCCATTTCAAGGATGTATCTCTCAGGGTGTATCTTGGAAATAGGCTGGAGCCACCAAGGGAGAACTTGAGGAGGAAAGTAGAGACCGCTCACGAGCTGAGAGGTAAGGTTGAGGAACCAGTTTATGGGGTCCTGCCTAGCCTTGGTAGCGGCCCGAAAGCCCGCTGAAAAAAGTTCAAGAGCGAAGGTGAGAGTGAAGCCCGCAAGGATAACGAGTAGAGCGTCGAGATTTATGTGTATGACCAAGCCGTAGAAGAGAACGAAGACCCCCGTTATCAGGCCCATTATCATAAGGCTCCAGACGACGTTCCAGGCGTTTATTCCCAAGAAGATCGCCACCATTCCGGCGGGGGAGGCGTAGAGCATGGGAAAGCTCCGCCCAATCAGGAGCTTGGAAAGGCTGCCCCGCGGAAGGAATATTATGTTGTGCACAATGAAGCCTATCAGAAAGAACTGAAGGAAGGAGTCGGTCCCATACTGCTCGATGTTGGCGTTTATCGTCACCAAGCTGGCGAATATCCCCATCACCGCAACCTGGATTAGAAGGCCTATCAGGTAGCTAACCACGTCCCAGCGGTAGCTGAAAAAGACCTCCCTCTGAATGTTAAAGAACTCGCGGACTATTCTAAGGCCGTCCCTCATTTCAACCGAGAAAAGTTAGAGAGGAGATTTAAAAAGATAACGGCTTCTCGAAGGACATTCACCAAAGCTCACCCGAGCATCTTCTTGACCTCCCCTATCGCCTCCTCAGCCTTCAGCGGGTTCTTTATCCTGCCCTGGGCGAGCTCTTTCCTTCCGCCACCGCCACCACCTGCAACACTGGTAATCACCTTCGCCAGCTCTCCCGCTTTAAGGTCAAGGCCGTCGCCAACGGCAACGACAAAGTGGCCCTCCCTGCTGATTAAGACCACTACGCGCTTCTCCTTCCTGAGCCTGTTGGCAGCTCGCGGAGGTCGTCCATCGTGCCCTCAACCACAGCTCCGATGAACTCAACCTCACCGACCTTCTCGACCTTGTTCTCAAGCTCGTAGACGAGGAGCTTGGCGAGCTCCTTCCTGAGCTTCTCGACCTCTTTCTTGGCCTCTTTCCACTCGTTGAAGAACCTCTCTGCAGTTTCGGGCACCTTTTCGGGCGGGACGCGGAAGACTTCGGCCGTTCTCTTGAGGAGCCTCTCCGTCTCCTGCATCCAGTCTATTGCCGCCTCTCCCGCCGCGAAGATTATCCTCTCAACGCCGTCCTGTATGCGCTCCGTGCGGAGTATCTTTATCGGGCCGATTAAACCTGTGTTCGGCAGGTGCGTTCCACCGCAGGCCTGAACGTCCCAGTCCTCTATCTTGAGCACCCTGATGACCCTTCCCGGAACGACTCCACCCTGATAAAGGCGGAAGCCGTACTTCATTTCTGCTTCGGTCCTTGGGAGCCACTCCCAGGTCACCTTCCTGTTCTCCATGACGACGCGGTTGGCGAGGCGCTCGATTTCCCTCAGCTCTTCCTCGGTTATGCGCTTGTAGTGGGAGATGTCCAGCCTCGCCCAGTCGGTGTGGAGCTGTGAACCGGCCTGCCAGACGTGCTTTCCTAAGACTCTGACGAGGGCGCCCATGAGGACGTGCGTTCCCGTGTGGTGGCGCATGTGCTGGATTCTCCTGTCCCAGTCGAGCCTTCCGTGGACTTTAACGCCGGGCCTGAAGAGCTCCGGCTTCTCGACCCTGTGGAGGATTACCTTCCCGACTTTCTGGACGTTCGTAACCTTGACTTCTTCTCCATCAATCACGAGCGTTCCGGTGTCGTAGGGCTGACCTCCGCCCTCAGGATAGAAGGCCGTCTGGTTGAGCACGACCCAGTCGTCTATGACCTTAACGACCTCGGCGTCGAACTCCTTCATGAAGGGGTCCTCGTAGTAGAGCGTCCTCGTCTCGGGTAAGTCCTTAACGAGTTCGAAGTCAACGACGTATTCAGCGGCGGTCTTCTTCTCGGTCTTCTCGGCCTGTTTCGCAACGAGAGTGTAGAAGTTGTCGGGAATCTCGACCTTTATGCCCTCCTTCTGCGCTACTTCCGCCACTATCTCGGGGGTAAGGCCGTGGCTCTCGTAGAACAGTATCAGCTTCTCAAGCGGGAGCTCGTTTATCCCCTTCTTCTTGAGCTTCGCTATTTCTCTCCTGACGAGGTCGCTTCCCCTCTTGAGGGTCTCGTGGTAGCGCTTCTCCTCGACGTTGATTATGTCGAGGATGACATCCTCCATCTCCTTGAACTCGGGGAACGTCGGCGAGAGCTCCTTGATGTGCATCGCGACGATTTCAGCGAGCGGTATCTCAAGGCCGAGCTCGCGGAGGTGCCTTATGCTCTTTCTAATGAGGAGCCTCGCGAGGTAGCCGGCCTTCACGTTGGACGGGATTACGCCGTCGGCGAGCATGAAGGTTAGGGCCTTGGTGTGGTCCGCTATGGCGTAGATGAGCTCGTAGGGCCTAACGGCCTTCTCAAGCTCCTCGACGGTTATGCCGACGCGTTTCGCCACCTGCTCGCGGAGGTAACGCAGGTCGCCCATGTCCTCGATGTCGAACATTCCAGCGAGGCGGGAGTTCTCCATCAGAATTCTCTCGTCTATCTTTTCAACGCCGGCCATCTTCTTGAGCGGTTCGATGACGTAGCCGAGGACGGCGTCATAAGCGGTGGGCGTGCCGTGGCTCATCCAGACGAGCCTCTCAAGGCCGTATCCGGTATCCACAACGCGGGTCTCCATCGGGACGTAGTAGTCGCCCTTTATCTCGACCACCTGGCTCGGGTCGGCGTTTTCGGGGGCCTTCTTGTACTGCATAAAGACGAGCGTTGCAACCTCAAGACCGCGGTAGAGCACCTCGAACGCCGGCCCGGCGTTTCCTCCACCTGCCCAGGGGTTCTCCTTGAAGGTAATGTCCTCTGGCTTCATCTTCAGCTCCTTGGTGAAGAACTCGAAGGCGAGCTCAACGGTCTCATCCATCCAGTAGATCGGCTTGCCAGGGTAGTTGAAGGCGTGGTGGGCCATCATCTCGAAAATCGTGAAGTGCCTGCCCGTTATCCCGACGTTGTCAATGTCGGTGAACCTTATCGAGGGCTGGCTTATCGTGAGCGGGTTGGCCGGCGGGTCGGCCTCGCCGCTGATGACCCAGGGCTGGAAGTCCATGATCGAAGCCCCGACGAGGAGGACGTCGTCACGCCATCTCGGCAGAACCGGGTAGCGCTTGACCCTTCCGTGGCCATGCCTCTCGAAGAAGCTCAGGAACTTCTCGCGCATCTCGTCGAGGGTGTACTTCTTCGGTATGCCGGGCTTTCCTATGAACCCGTACTCATCACAGGGAGGGTCGCCGCAGGTCTCCCTGTCCGGGTCGAGCGTCCAGAAGTATTTACCGCACTTGGGGCACCGCTTCCTTATCCAGCCTTCCTCTTTGAACATGCGGGTGGTCATGTCCATGCTCATCAGCATCACCTCTTTTAAACTGAAGTAAGAAGAGAGGGGGCCTAATTAAGGTTTTTGTTAGTCCTCCAAATCGGCCTCAAGATCCACATCCACGTCCTCGAACTGCTCCTCATCAACAAGGATAAAAGGGATGTTTAGCTTCGTGAGGAGTTCTTTGAGGCGCTCCTCCCGCCGCTTGAGCATTTCAACCTTGTGCCTCAGATTAGCATTCTCAATACTAAGGCTCGTGACCTCCTCACTCTTCCGTTTAAGCTGCATCCTGAGCTCTATTATCTCCTCCTCAAGCTCGCGGATAGAGTTCTCAAGCCTCTCAATCTCCTCGATGTACTCGCGGCAGATACGTCTCTTCATGACCGGTCAGCCCCGCGAAACCTCCTCACCGCTCAGGGGGCTCCAGACTCATCATCCCCTCATGGCATCGTAGTCGTTCTTAATAAGATTTCTCAAAGGAAAAGCCGCTGTCAAGAGGGGAACAAACCTTGCCCTTTGGGCGCTTTACGGGTTCGTGGACATCCCGTTTACCGAGCCATAAAATATGATGTTTATTTCATAGAAATCCTCCCCACAAAACTTAAAACCTTAGACGTACAAAGATTAACGTTAAAGTACATTAAAGGCAGCAAACGCGGTATAGTGAACTTAAACATAGGCGGATGATACATAAGCGGGAACAAAGGAGGGAATCTAGATGAGTTGGGTTATAGACTTCATAAACTGGTTGGATGGAGAGGTCTGGGGCGTGCCAATGATAATACTGCTGGTGGGCACCGGACTCTTCCTAACAGTACTGCTGAGGGGAATCCAGTTCCGGCGCCTTTGGTGGTCCATCCGCTTCACCCTCTTCGAGGGCAGAAAGAAGCAGGGCGAGGGTGATATTACACCGTTTCAGGCACTGATGGCCACTATAGCCGGAACAGTCGGCATTGGAAACATCGCGGGTGTCGCAACTGCAATCCACTACGGCGGCCCAGGAGCCCTCTTCTGGATGTGGATAACGGCACTGGTTGGTATGGCCACCAGGTACTCTGAGGCTCTCCTCGGTGTCGCCTTCAGGGACAAGCTGCCGGACGGAACCCAGATAGGAGGAACCTTCAACTTCCTCGAAAAGGGCTTCGCCATGGAGAACATACCCAAGACCGGAAAGTACCTTGCGGCAATATTCACCTTAGTGTTTGCAGTTTTCATCGGTAAATCCGCCACAGAATTTGGGGGAGCGCTCCAGATAGGAGCAATAATAGTCGCACTGCTCTTCGCGATACTTGGCCTATTCCTGCTAAAGGACGACGCGTACCCGACCCTCGGAAAGGTCCTGGCGATACTCTTCGCCCTCTTCGCATCCATAGCGGCCTTTGGTATAGGCAACATGACGCAGTCTAACTCGGTTGCTGATGCAGTGAGGACGGCATTCAATATCCCGATGTGGGTCACGGGCCTTATCCTGGCGGTTCTGACGTTCATAGTCGTCATAGGCGGTATCAAGAGAATCGGTGAAGTCGCTGAGATGCTCGTGCCGTTCATGGCAATAGTATACTTCCTCTTCGCAGTAGGCGTCTGGATAAAGTTCGCAGGAAAGCTGCCCGACGCGTTTTCATTGATCATCAGGGATGCATTCACAGGAAAGGCAGTCGCTGGAGGAGCCATAGGTCAGGTTGTCCTCTGGGGTGTCAAGAGGGGACTGTTCTCCAACGAGGCCGGACTTGGTACGGCAACACTTGCCCACGCAGCTGCTAAAACCGACCACCCCTCCAGGCAAGCACACGTCGGAATGCTCGGTCCGTTCATCGACACACTGGTAATCTGTACTCTCACCGGTGTCTCAATAGTTGTCACGGGAGCCTATCTCGATCCCGAGCTCAACGGTGCGCCGCTCACCCAGGCGGCCTTCGCGACCGCTTTCGGCCACATTGGTGAGATAATGGTGGCCATAGGCATCATTCTCTTCGCCTACTCGACGATACTCGCCTGGTCATTCTACGGCAGGCAGAACATCATGTACCTCGCCAAGTGGCTTGAGGGTGACCCGGAGAAGTTCGCCAGGCTCTATCCAAAGCTGCACCTTATCTACAACCTGCTCTTCGTTGTCTTCATCTACATCGGTGCAGTGACAAAGCTGGAAACGGTCTGGACTTTCTCAGACATGATGAACGGACTCATGGCAATACCCAACCTGATAGGCCTGCTCGTGCTGTCCTGGTTCGTCAAGGAGAAGACCGACGAGTTCCTTGCGTCCAACCCGTGAATTTCGTTTTTTCACCTTTTTGATATCTTTTAAGTCCTTGCGGTGATTAAAAATGACCTCGGATTATCCAAAAATTGTAGTTAAGCCCCCGGGACCCAAAGCCAAAGAGATGATCGAAAGGGAAGGGAAGGTCATCTCGCCCGGCCTCGGGGTCAAGCTCTTCCCGGTGGTTCCCGAGAGGGGCTACGGTGCCCTGATAGAGGACGTCGACGGAAACGTTTTTATAGACTTCCTCGCCGGAGCGGCGGCCGCTTCGACCGGCTACGCGCATCCGAGGCTTGTAAAGGAGGTCCAGGAGCAGGTTGCTAAGATACAGCACTCGATGATAGGCTACACCTACAGCAAAAGGGCCATAGAGGTGGCCGAGATACTGGCGGAGAAAGCGCCCGTGGAGAACCCGCTGATACTGTTCGGTATGAGCGGAAGCGACGCGATGGACCTAACCATGCAGGTTGCCAGGTTCTCCACAAGAAAGCCGTGGATAATAGCGTTCATCGGAGCATACCACGGTCAGACCTACGGCGCCACCTCAATAGCGGCCTTCCAGAGCTCCCAGAAGCGCGGTCTGTCCCCCCTGGTCCCCAACGTGGTGTGGGTGCCCTATCCGAACCCATACAGAAACGTCTGGGGGATAAACGGCTATGAGGAACCAGATGAACTTATAAACCGCTTCCTCGACTACCTTGAAAACTACATATTCGCCCACGTGCTTCCTCCCGACGAGACAGCGGTTCTAATAGCCGAGCCCATTCAGGGAGACGGAGGGATCGTTGTTCCACCTGAAAACTTCTTCATTGAGCTCAAAAAACTCCTTGACGAGCACGGAATACTCCTTGCCATGGACGAGGTGCAGACCGGGATTGGGAGAACCGGCAAATGGTTCGCCAGCGAGTGGTTCGGCGTTAAGCCAGACCTGCTCTCGTTTGGCAAGGGTGTGGCGAGCGGCATGGGGCTGAGCGGCGTTATCGGGAGAAGGGAACTAATGGAAAACCTGACCAGCGGCTCCGCGCTATTAACCCCCGCAGCGAACCCCGTAGTCTCTGCGGCGGCCTATGCAACGCTGAGAATAATAGAAGAGGAAAACATCCTCCAAAACGTCCTGAACGTCGGGGAGTTCATCCAGAAGCGCCTGAAGGAGATGCAGGAGGAGTATGAAGTAATCGGAGACGTCCGCGGAAAGGGCCTGATGATAGGGGCAGAGATAGTAAAACCGGATGGAAGGCCGGATCCGGAGCTTACGGGGAAGATATGCTGGCGCGCCTTCGAGCTGGGCCTCATCCTGCCGAGCTACGGCATGTTCGGAAACGTTATCAGAATTACCCCGCCCCTCGTCATAACAAAAGAGCTTGCAGAGAAAGGCCTGGAGATAATGGAGCAGGCGTTGAAGGACGCAATCGCCGGCCGGGTTACCCACAGGGTCGTGACCTGGCACTAAATCTTTATCCCTGTCCCTTTTGTAAATTTTTTAAACCATACGACACAATGCGTTTCCATGCGGAAGATTTCGGTGATCGTGCTGCTCATCCTAATCATCATAGCTTCAGGATGCACCGGCACTTTCACGGATTCAGGAACCGCAACGGTCACTAAGACGGTCACGCGCACCATCACCAAAACGATGACACAAACAGAAACCCCAGAAAAGGCCGAGCCAGAGGTTTCATGGAACCTATCAGAGAACCTATCCAGATGCACTGAGAAACTGATACTCCTTCAGGAAACCCTTAACCAGAGCGCGGAGCGGGTAAAAAATCTCAGCGAAGGTTACAGGAACTGCCTAGCGGAACTTGAGATCCAGGGAAATGCAAGCAAAAGTCTAAAGACCTGTAAAGAGACTCTGACAAAAACTCAGGCAGAACTCGATGAGACCAAGATGGAATTGCACGCCTGCAGGGAGAAGCTCGAGGACATGCCCAATGAAACCGCAAGCGTTGAAGTTCTGCTTGACAGGGAGTACTATTACAGAGTCCTACGGGCAATAGAAAACTCAAGAGAAAGCGTCTACGTCATGGTGTTCTCCATGAAGTACGATCCAGGAGACAGCTTTGACTGGGCCAACGACCTTATAAAGGCCCTTGTCAGCGCCAGGAGGAGAGGCGTTGAAGTCCACGTGCTCCTTGAAGACAGCATCGAAAACAACAGGGCGGCCTACGAGTACCTCCGCTCCAATGGAGTGGATGTCTCCTTCGACTCGCCCCAAACGACCCTCCACGCGAAGGTTGTAGTGGTCGACGGAAATCTTGTCTTTATCGGAAGCCACAACTGGAGTGAGAGCGCCCTCTACTGGAACCACGAGGTGAGTGCAGAGATACACTCTAGGGAATTGGCGGAGAGGTTGATAGAGTACTTTAACGAAGCTAAAAGCAGGGGGTGATCCCCGGCACTTTTTTAAGAAGCCCCGAGAACTCGATATATGCCAGAGAACGGGAGAAAAAACCGCACTCAGGAGGCCATTTTTGTCCACAGAATCGATTATGAACTCGACGCAAAGATAGTCGGAAAGCCCGTTTATCTTCCCTCTGAGGCCATGGAGCATGTGATAGCGAGGCACGTCCTTGGTGAGGGGCTTGACAGGAAGACAAAGACGACATTTTACCCCGTCGGTCAAAAGGTGAAGGGGAGGGAAATTCCGGGAGTTATGAAGGTCGAGGAGATAGTCTACTACATAGACGAGGCCGTAAAAGAGGGAAAACCCCGGCTTGAGGAAGACAAGATCGTCATCATATACGAGTTCGATGAACCGGAAAAGACAGGAATAAACCGTCTGAAGGTCGTCCTCAAGGAAGTAAAGGGTGATTTTGGCATTCACTTTGAAGTGCTCACCGCATACCCGATAAGCGGGCCCTATGTTCCCCTTTATGAAGACGGGAGGTGGGTTAGATGAAGGCCCTCAGGGACGCGTACATGAGGTGGCGTGCCCGCTGTCCTTTCGTAAGAAAGTTCGAAGAGTGGAGAATGAAGAGAAAGGCGCGGGAGTTTAGAGTTGAGGTAAAGAAGTGAGATCAAAGCCCAAGAAGTGCCAGAACCTCTTCCACGACCTTCTCCTTTTCTACCGTTCTCTGCTCGCCGCTCTCCATGTCCCTCACTGTGATCTTCCCCTCTTCCAGCTCCCTCTTCCCAACGAGGACAACGTAGGGGACGCCGAGTTTTCCTGCGTAATCAAGGGCCTTCCTCAGCTTTCTCCCAGTCAGCTCGACGTCGGCCTTGACGCCGGCCCGTCTGAGGGCCGTGACAACTTCAGCGGCTGTTTTTCTTAACTCAGCCTCAGCCCCTATGGGGATTACGTAGACCTCAGGCCGGAGCTTTGGCTCAGGGATCAAACCCTTCCACTCGAGGATCGGGATGAGCCTCTCAATGCCTATGGCGAAGCCCGTTGCTGGAGTCGGCTTTCCCCCGAAGACCTCTATGAGGTTGTCATAGCGCCCGCCGCCCCCAATCGAACCGATTCCGAGATCGTTCGGTGCTATCGCCTCGAAGACGACGCTAGTGTAGTAGTCAAAGCCCCTCGCTATGCCGAGGTCTATCCTTATCCACTTCGAAACGCCGTAGGCGTCGAGCAGGTCAACGAGCTCGTAGAGACGTTTGATTTCTTCCTTAGCCTTCTCGCTCGTGAAAAGCTCCTCCGCCTTCGGAAGAACCTCACTCGGCTCGCCCTTGATTTCAATCAGGGAGAGAACCTTCCCAACAGCTTCCTCACTGAGACCGAACTCCTTCAAGGCCCCAATGAAGTCATTCCTGCTCATCTTGTCCTTCTTGTCTATGAGCCTCATCAGACCGACGTCGTCCTCAACGCCGAGCATCTTGGCGAACTCGTCGAGGAGAATGCGGTCGCCGATGTTGACGGTAAAGTCCTCAAGGCCGGTTGCAAGGTAGCTCTCAACGAAGAGCGCTATGACCTCCGCATCGGCCTCAACCCTCTCGCTGCCGATTAGCTCCACACCGGCCTGCCAGAACTCGCGGTAGCGGCCGCTCTGGGGCTCCTCGTAGCGGAACATGTTGGCGATGTAGTACCACTTCACCGGCTTTGGAGCGTTCTGGAACTGGTTAACGAAGAGGCGCGCCACGCTCGACGTCATGTCTGGCCTCAGGGAGATGTTTCTTCCCCCCTTGTCGTCGAAGGCGTAGAGCTGCTCAACGACCTCCTCCCCGCTCCTCAGCTGAAAGAGGAGTGTGTACTCAAACGTCGGGGTGAGGACTTCATGAAAGTTATAGCGCTCGAAAACGCCCCTTATTCTCTCAAAAACCCATCTCCTCTTGGCCATCTCCTCAGGAAGCAGGTCTCGCGTACCCTTAACCTTCTCCAGCCTAACCTTCATTCTCAGCCCTCCTTCCCAGGGAAAAGTGGAAGGGGTTAAAAGGTTAGCCCATAAAATATTGACGTTTATCCAGCAGAGGTCATGAGGAGGTATATTCCGACGACACCCTGAACCATCATCTGCGCACCAATGGCCATCGTGAACATGCCGATTATCCTGATGAACACACCGAGCGTCGTCTTGCTCACGTTCTTGATTATGTAGAGGGTTATGAACATTATAAGGGCCGTCATCAGAATGGCGAGCAGTACTGCCGCGGTGGCGTGATAGAGTCCTTTCTCGGCAGTCAAGGTTATTGCAGTCGTTATTGCCGCAGGGCCGGCTATCAGAGGGGTGGCAACGGGAACCGCAGCCAGGGCGAGGATGTTCTTCTCCTTCTTGAGAGTCATCATCCCACCGCTTTCGAGGGCCTCAAGACCAATTTTGAACAGCACGAAACCGCCGGCGACGCGGAGGGCGTTTATGTCTATGTGGAAGATTTCCTGGAGGATGATCTGGCCGGAGACCGCAAAGAGGAAGAGGAGGAGGAAACCTATCAGGTTCGCCCTGATAATGAGGGTCCTGATATCCTCTATGTGAAAGTCCTCCCTCAGGAGACTGACCAGGAGTATCTTGTCGCTCGGGTCTATCATGATGAGCATGAAAAGTGCCGAACTGAAGATGGAAAGCCACTCACTCATATCCCTCACTGCGGCAAGGATTTTATAAAACTATGCCCCGAAGTGTGCATTTCATCTGGAGTAGAGCCACTTGAGCAAAGGCGGCGTTATCACGGTAGTTACGAAGACCATGAGAATTGCCACCGTTAGTGCATCCGGGCCGATTACACCGCTGGACATTGCAACTGCCAGCATTGCAAGCTCTACACCCATTCTGGGTATCATTCCAGCACCTATTCTGATAGACGAGCCCCAATCAAACCCGGCCAGCTTGGCACCGAGACCGCAGCCGAGGATTTTACTTACTATGGCCGCTACGGTGTAGAGAACCGCAAAGAGGCCCGCATGAAGGATGTAACTCAGCTCTATCCTCATCCCGACCTCTACAAAGAAGAGCGGAATGAAGAGTGAGTAGCCGAGGACGTTCATGTGGTCCATTATCGTCTTCTTCTTGGAGCTCTGGCCCAGGGCAAGGCCGGTGAGATAGGCCCCAAGAATGGAGGCAAGGTTGAGGTGCTCCGCGAGAAAGGCAAAGACTATCAGAAAGACCAGTGCAAAGGCAGTTTCTGTTTCGGGCAGATCTATTCTGGAGAGGGCGCGAAAGACCCTGTTGGCAAGGCCCGGCCCAAAGTAGAGAAAGAAGAAGAGCAGGAGCGAAACCGAGACAATGACCTCAAGGAGGCTGGAGTAGTCAACGCTTCCTCCCTTTATAATCGAGATTGCCACTGTGAGTACGAGAATTCCAAGGACGTCATCAACGACAGCAGCCGCGAGAATCGTCGTCCCCTCCCGTGTGTTAAGCCTCCTCAGCTCCATGAGAACCTTTACCGTTATGCTCACGCTCGTCGGCGTCATCATAGCACCGTAGAGAACCGCCTCGTGAAGGGGAACAAAAAAGTAAGCGACAGCAAAGCCAAAGAGAAAAGCGACAAAAACGCCTAAACCCGCAACTACAACGCTCTGCTTCCCGACCCGCCGGAACTCCTCCAGCTCGCTCTCAAGACCTGCTATGAAGAGGAGGAGAAGAACGCCGAGGTTTGCGAAGTGGCTTATGACCTCGTTCGTCTCGAAGAGGATTCCCATAAGCAGACCACCAAATATCTGGCCCAAGACCACCGGCTGACCCAGCCTCTCGAAGAGATAACCCATCAGCTTGGCAGTTGCAAGCATTATTGCAATCAGGAGGAGTATCTCCATAGTACCGCCTCTATTCCTTTGAAAAGGCCCACTTCAGGAGGAAGGGGGTCACTATGGTGGTTATCAGGACCATCGTGACGGGTATCGAAAAGGTCCCGCTGTCAAAGGCACCCTCGTTGAGGGCCACGTTGGCCATAATGAGAGCCACCTCCATACGAGGTATCATGCCAACGCCCACCTGAAGGGCCTCAATCGGCCTGAACTTCGAGACGAAGGCGCCGAAACCGCAGCCAACTATCTTCCCGACTATCGCGAGGATGGCGTAGATTAGGGCAAAGGTTCCAGCATGAGCTAAAACCCTCACGTCGCTCTCTATGCCGATGCTCACGAGGAACACAGGAATGAAGAGGGAGTATCCTATTGTCATGAACTTCCTGTCAACTTCCTTCGCCTCATCGGTACTCGCCACGAGGAGGCCTGCCAAATAGGCACCGGTTATACCTGCTATCTGGAACTGCTCGGCGAGGTAGGCGAAGATGAGCATTATCGCTATGGCAAAGGCGGTAACGGTCTCCGGTAGGGTGATTCTCTCCGAGAGCTTCAGCGCTTCCTTAACCGCAGGGTTCCCTATAAGAAGGCCAATGCCAAAGTAAAGGACGACCTCGCCCAGGATTATGAGGAGATCCTTAAAGTAGACGCTCCCCCTGGTGTTTATTCCAACGAGTATCGTGAGCACGATGATGCCGAGAACGTCGTCAACGACTGCAGCGGCCAGAATCGTCGTTCCAACCCTCGTGCGGAGCTTCTTCATCTCCATGAGTATGCTCGTAGTCAGGCCAACGCTCGTGGCCGTCAAAACTCCCCCGAGAAACATCGCCTGGACGTTTGAGTATCCCCAGGCCATCGCACCAACATAACCGAGGACAAAGGGCACGAGAACACCAAGGGCGGCTATTATGAAGGCTGGAACCCCAACGTGCTTAAACTCCTCAACATCTGTCTCAAGGCCAGCTAAAAAGAGAAGCATGACAACGCCGAGGTCGGCCAGAAGCTTCACGGCCTCATCGAAGCCGACAAGGTTCAAAAGAGAAGGCCCTATCAGAATCCCCCCAATCAGCTGACCAAGGGCCGCTGGAAAGCCGAGGCGAACGGCGAGGTAGCCGAAGAGCTTCGCAACGATTAGTATCAGCGCCAGCTCTAGGAACACGTCCATGATTATCATCCCGCATTTGGTTTTTAGCGAGTCACGAGGAGACTATGCGGATTAGCCGGATTATGTCCTTGACCTCAAGGACGCCGTGAACGCGGTTCTCATCATCAACAACCGGGAGGTGGTGCTTTCCGGTTTCAAGCATTATCTGTATCGCCCTTCCGAGGTTTTCATCAATGTGAATGGTTATGGGCTTGCGAACCATTATGTCCCCCACGCGGGAGGCGCGGTTCAGGGAGTACTTCTTAAGGAGGCCGATACCAACTATGGAGTACCTCTTTGGCGGTTCGAAGAAGCGGAGGATGTCCTTCATCGTAACGAACCCCACGAGCCTGCCTTCCCCGTCAACGATAGCGGCAGAGCTTTCCTCATCACGTAGGCTCTGAACGAGCTTTGATAGAGGGTCTTCCGGATGGAGCTTCAGAAACTCCCTGTCCATAACGATCTTCACGGGGACCTTGGAGATGTAGCGGATGTTGTGGCTCATCTCCTCCTTGCGCTGAAGCTGGAGCATCCTGCGCTTGCTGTGGATTATTTTCATTTTACTCTCCTTAACGTTCCTAGATTTTTTACTAGGATTTACCGTGTCCATACGCCCCACATTTAAACACTGGTGTGAGAAAGTGTTTAAAGATTTCGGGGAGGTTTTTAACATATGACTGTTGAAAATATCTCAAATTCCAGTACTGATTAACCAAAAACTTGCCAAAAACTTTTTAAGGTCCAAGCCATAGACCTCGGCAAGGGAAATATGGTTTCTGGAACCGGAAACGGAAAAACATACGATGTCGTGATCATCGGAGCAGGCCCCGCCGGACTTTTCGCGGCCTACGAACTGGCGGAGAAGAGCGACCTGAGCGTTCTCGTCATAGACGAAGGCGGCGACGTCAAGCAGCGCGTTTGTCCGATGTACGAGCTCGGCCACTGCGTCGGGTGCAAGCCCTGCCACATAATGAGCGGCGTCGGCGGCGCCGGCGGTCTGAGCGACGGTACAATAAACCTCCGTCCGGACATTGGCGGTGACCTAACCGAGCTGACGAACGATGAGAACTACGCCTGGCAGCTCGTCTGGGAAGTTGACCAGATTTTTCTGAGGCACAAAGCCCCGAGGAACCTCTTCAAGGGCAACCCGGAGCAGGTGAAGTACTGGGAGCAGAAGGCGGCCCAGGCTGGGGTGAAGTTCATCCCCATAATCCAGAGGCACATAGGCTCCGACAGGACGCCCGAGGTCATAGACGACATAAAGCGGTATCTGGAGAGCAAAGGGGTCAAGTTCCTCCTCTGGACGAAGGCCCTTGAGTTCGGCCAGGGATGGGTCAAGGTGAGGCGCGGAAAGGACGTCTTTGAGATTAAAGCCCGCTACATCATAGTCGCCCCGGGAAGGGGTGGAGCGGACTGGTTCCACGAAGTGGCGCAGAGGATAGGCCTCAAGGCGAGGCACGGGCCCATTGACGTTGGCGTCCGCGTTGAGGTTCCGGCGATAGTAATGGAGCCCATAACGAGCATAAACCACGACCCCAAGTTCCACATCTACACAGACACCTACGACGACTTCGTTAGAACCTTCTGCACCAACCCGAACGGCTTCGTCGTCGAGGAGCGCTACGACGGCTACGTCGGTGTTAACGGCCACTCGATGCACGAGAAGAAGAGCAACAACACCAACTTCGCCTTCCTGAGCAGGATAGAGCTGACGGAGCCGGTTGAAGACACAACGGCCTATGGCAAGAGCATAGCCCAGCTCGCAACCACGATAGGCGGCGGAAAGCCCATCATCCAGCGCCTCGGAGACCTGAGAAGGGGAAGAAGGAGCACGTGGGCAAGGATAAGGAGGAGCGACGTCGAGCCGACGCTGAAGCACGTTACCCCAGGAGACATAGCCATGGCACTGCCCCACCGAGTCGTGACTAACATAATAGAGGGCCTTGAGAAGCTCGATCGCGTCATTCCTGGAGTCGCGAGCGATCACACGCTCCTGTACGCCCCGGAGATCAAGTACTACGCCATGCGCGCCGAGGTCGACGAGAACCTTGAGACTAGCATCGAAGGCATCTTCGCCGCTGGGGACGGTGCCGGCCTGAGCAGGGACATCGTCAACGCCGCCGCTACCGGCCTCCTAGCTGCTCGTGGAATACTGAGGAAAGAGGGTCTCTACACGGAAAAGGACTTCAGGAAGCCGGGCAACTGGAAGGAAAGAATTGAAGCCCTTGAATGACTCAGCTCTTATTTTCAACTAAATTTTTCCCGTTTCTAAAGCACCCCCTCCCAAGATTAACAACAACTTTATACGGCATTCACCTTATATTAAAAAGGGTGAAAGATATGAACACCATAATATCACGGCTACTAGACCTATCGGAGGGTATTATCCTTGTCGAGTACCCCTCAACGAGCCACCCCGAACTGGTGTTTCTGGAGATTGTTAAGGGCTGGAAAAAAAGAGGAATAACTCCCCTAATAGTTGACATAAGGGACACCCTCCACATTTTCCTCCAGAACCTGCACTTCAAAGGCATTGAGTTAAAAGTTGATGATGTGCCCGTTATAAAGGAGAGAGGGATGATAAAAGTCGGGAGCGTTGTCGGACATGTCGATGTTATTGAGGATTTTGAGTATCACCTTGCAACATACGGCCAAATAGCCGCGAGGGCTCCTCCCGAGAGTAGGGCCCACACTATAGTCCTGGGAATGGAGAAGTTCTCGTTCACATTCATGGACAATCCACCAAAGCTGGAGAGATACTTTGAAACTGTAACGAGGAAGTACGTCTCCACAGAAGGCAGGATAGGGTTCCTTTTCCTCAATTTAAATGTTGCCTCCGAATATCTCAGAAAAGGACTCGAGCAGGACTCTGAATACGTGCTGAGGGTAGAAGGCAGGAAAGTCCAAGTCTTAAAGTCGCCGGGGGTGATTGAAAATGAACTTTGAGGAGTATCTATCCAAGGTTTCCCCGGGAGAGCTTGTTCTCATTGAACATACTTCCCTCTCAACCCATCCCCTTGCATTCCATAAGATAGGCGAGAAGTACGGCTGGGACAGGGCTCTGCTCGTCGATATCATAGACTCCAGTCTACCGGTTCTCAGGTGGCTCCGGCTATCTGGCATTAACACCCCCCAGGACGTTATGCGGATAAAGGTGGGCGGTGTTTCCAACTGGGGCAATGTGATACTGGAAGTCGATCCCCACAAAGACCCCGGCATATTCCTAAGCAAGTTCAGCAGAAAGATCAGGGAAGTCTACTCCAAAAACGACTTCACCGTCACCATCTTAATGAACCCAGAGAGGCTTATCCCCCTTCAAAACGGAAACCGACACTTCATACTGAATATTTCGGGTATGGCGTCTGTGTTCCTTGGGAATCCAAAAAGGGTAGCTTTCTATTTCGTCAACAGAGAGATGGCAGATAAGATGTACCTGGCCCTCCTCGAGGAGGCCTTCACGCGGGTCCTAGTATTCACGGAAAAAACGAGACTCACGGTCCTAAAATCCCCCGAAATGGAAGAGGAAGGGGGCGAGATAGAGCTCGATTAGTGCAGAGAAAAAGAGATAGCAAGAATGCACCATATTTGGCCGTTCTTTCTGTTTATTCCCCACACACTAATGAAAAGCACCGGGCACATAGCCGAGGAATGGAGGGAGGACAAATTCTACTACGCCGCCATCGT
Organism: Thermococcus sp.; assembly: GCA_021160985.1. Classification (GTDB taxonomy): domain Archaea; phylum Methanobacteriota_B; class Thermococci; order Thermococcales; family Thermococcaceae; genus Thermococcus. The sequence continues at coordinate 4,066 of JAGHBN010000098.1, read as the reverse complement.
GGCAAAAAAGGAGGACAGGGACTCGTTTAAGATAAAAGGGGCTGGTTTTAACACTCCATCTCTCCGCAACAGACCTTTGCCGCCCATAGAGTGTTCAAAAAGGGCATTTACACAGAGAGACTTCAGAAAGGCAGGGAACTGGAAGGACAGACATTTTCATTTTTGCCTGGCTCAAAAAGGTTTCAGCACGTAGAAAAGCCCAGCCCCTAAAAACGCCGAAAGGAGGTACGACCTCCTCCCGACTGACGCCTCAAGCCTCGAGGCAACTCGCCAGAATGAAAGCACCCATCCGCCCACGATGATTGCACTGCCAAAGAACCACGGTGCGTAGAATGCCGAGAGGCCCCAGTCCAGGAACTCTATGATCCCCACGATAATCCCCGAAAGAGAGAGCGGAAGAAACACCAACGGGACGTCCTCCAGGGGTACTCCAACGAAGCGGTTCAACACGAGGTAAACTCCCGAGCACCATACAGCAAACTTAATCACCTCGCCGATGAGGATGTGGAGGGAGAGGCTGTGAAAGTCCCCGAATTCTGAGACCACAAGAGGTCTCAGCCCGAGGAAAACTGCAAACGGGACAATCCTTGAAAAGAAGACGGGATTTTTAAAACCAATGGCCCCCACGATGACCAGCCCAACCCACAGCGCCCCTTTTTCAATCGTGAAAAACTCCTCCTCAGGTATCAGGAGAGTGAGCAGCGTTAGGAGTCCAAAATACACCGCGGAAAACAGAATATACGCTCCCCCACACTTCTCAGGAGACCTTGAACGGAAGAGCGATGCCAGGAGCGCGAGCGCTATAACGCTCGAAATCCACTCGCCCGCACCGGTTCCGAACATCACTCCCGAAATATGGATGAGTATTTAAATATTTTGTGGGAACACATATCCCCTCCAGGATAGAATAGAGAAGTAAACGAAAGCAGATAATAGCGACTGCCGCAAATCCCTCACTCCATTGTTATTCCCGATTCTTCGTTAATAGGTACCTGATGACGACTCCAAGGGGGATTCCCAGGATTAGACCGTACAGAAAAACCTGCTGGGACTTCTCCCCAGCTTTTCCTGCCGGCACAGGGCGCAAAGTGCCGCTCGTTTTACAAGATGGAACGCGGAACATCTTAACGTTCGGAGCCAGTGTTACCCCGCCGGATTTCGTCGGATCGTACTTCAACAGGGGGATGAAGCCGCGAGGGCACCATAGAATGCCGTAGTAAGGCATATCACTCCAGTTTGAGCAGGATTTAACCGCCGAATAATTGAACGTCTCACCCAAAAGGTCAGAACCCACCGGCTTTACGAGATAGTACCTGCCGGAGCAATTAGTGAACATGATTCTGGGCATGATGAGAAGACTCCTACCGTCCGCGAGCGCCATTGCCCCAATCGAAAGCTCCGTTGTGTTGGGGCCGAAGTAACGGTCGAGAAGAGCCCTGGAGATGTTGAAATAATAACTTATCTGAGATTTTAAACCTGATCGAAATACAATGTAATCCCCGTGAGCCTCCACACTGGACGGGACTAAATCAAAGCTCGCCTCGTCATTGTTCAGAATGACTGTGGAGTTTGTTAGGCAGGTTCCGTTAAAACGGTATACTCCAATGATGCGCTTTGGATAAGTGTAGTTCCTGGAAAGGGCTGTTTCAGCGACCCAGTGGTCGAGGAGAAGGTACCAGGAGCCGTTGTAATAACCTACTATTGGCTTGATATTTGTGACACCACCTGCTAGGGAGCACGACGGATATTCCTCCATGGACACAAAGTACGCCCCTGACCCATTCACGTAAAAAAGGTATTCACGGGGAAATACGCCTCCTTCCGGGGGATAATCGTCCGTAAAGTTCGTACCGTTTGAGAGCACGTAGTAAACATCCACCCTGACAAAGGCAGCGTCCTTACTTGGAGAAACGTCCGAGGGCACTATGAAAACACCAGAACAGCCACTCCACCCGCTCGCGGAGGGGAGAAAGATAAAGGAAATGGCTAAGGAAAGAGCAAGGAACTTAGAAAACGTACGCATTAACATCACCGCAGTTATAGTTCTTACAGTTCCTGCGGCAGTAGTCTTCCATGATTTCCAAGTTTGTTATATCAGTTCCATAGTAATATGCCCTGTGGGGGAAGTTTTTGGCGTATTGAACGTATTTGCAAGCTCGCTCTTTTAATGCATCAGAACTTTTAACCCCATTATCGCACTCCCTCCCCATGTAACTGTTGTCGAACTTGTCGTCCCTGAAATTTTCAAAATCGGTGAACAATGACCCCAAGTCCGAGGTCTTTCCAAAGTAACAACCGGACTGGACGAACATATGAGTGAAGTACGGGTCCAACGTTTTAATCTCCGTGTGCTTCAACGTTACCGCCCCCTCCCGTGTAGTGCGAGAAGGAGTAGAACAGCCACTACACCGGTTATGATGAGCGCGAGTGCTCTTTTTGATAAGGGAATAGTGTTCTCGCCGGATTGAGTGTTAACTGGTGAACTGGTGGTTCCATTAGTGGCTTCCCCTGCGAAGGAAATTGTGAGTTTCAGTTCCGCGAACTTACCATCTTTTAAAGTGTACACTTCACTCTTCGTGAAGAGTAGCCACCCTCCTGAACAATAAGCCACATTGTAGTTTCTTCCCCTCAAGCCAGCTGGAATGGGCGTCCTCTCGCCCGTGAGCAGGTCCATGGTGTGAGTGGAGTTGAAGAGCACGATGGAGTCATGGGTGTATAATATCAGACTGGAATCGTTGCGTTCCTTGAAAGCCGGGAATCCCAGGAAATCCCTAACCCCGTACCGGTAAGGGTAACCACTCGTCATGAAAGTCCGTACTAGCTCCTTCTTACTCCCCTTAATGGCGAAGAGTTTCATTATCGTTACTCTTCTCTTACCCCCGGCCTCCATGCAGAGAATGAAAACGCGCCCGTCAACAGACACAGGAGTGAGTTCACTGCAATTACTGAACGTCCCCACCCTTAAAAACCCAGTTCTATTGAAGATGAGAACGGTATCATTGAGAATCCCGGTGGATTGAATGAGAATTGGATTGCCGTTCCAAGCCAGTTCCTGGGGCCAATTCCCCCATGTAGCTATTGGAATGCCAATGCTCCCATTAGCATCCTCATGATACACTCTCCGGGCAACGTTTCTCCCCAGCCAGTAAACCTCAATGTGAGTGAGATTCCCCTCAGCCCAAACCAAGACGAGCCAGGCCTTACTGCCGTTGTACGCGATTTCACTGCTGTACAATCCCGGTAGTGTAACGTTCAAGAACACCACGCCACCGGTTTCATTGATCAGGGCGATTTTTTCCACCTTGTCATCTTCGGACCAGTCCACCCCGGTAGCGAACCATTCTTTTATGGGTGGGACCCAGGTCATGGTTCCTGAGACGTTCAGGGGGATTAATTTATCATTCCGGAGGAGGTACATATCCGTGGGGTAGTCGCACTCCCCGGTGGCGGGATTGTCGTTTGGACTGCTCTTCAGGAAGGTTAAAAGGTATTCTCCCCCATTCCACTGGATTCTGAGGTCATTGTATGCACAGATGGTGCCGTTCACAAAAGTCTTAACGTGTTTGAGCGTGCTATTGTAGATGTAAAGCTCAACCACTGGCCCCAATCCCTTCTGGAGGAGCCAGTACTCCCCATTCCAATGCACTTGAGAGTACTTTTCCAGACTGAAGTTCAGGGAGTGCACTCCCGTGAAGCGCCCGTTCTTATACACAAGCTCCATCAGCTGATTGTTGCTCGTGTTCATGACAAGAAAAGCCGCCTTATCCCCTAGGGAGTAAACATTGATAATCTCCATATTCTCAGCTGAAGAAACCAAGGGGAGGGTAAAGAGCAGGGAAAGAACGAAAAATGATGCAATTTTAAAGCTCACCAATCGGGACAATGTTTCCTCACCTCGCGGACATTATTCAGGTCAGCACCGTAGTAATACGCTCTTTGGGGCCATATGCCTTTGACCTTGGAATTCTTTTGGGCGGTGACGTAATCACATGCCTTGTTTATCAGATCAGGATACGTGTTAATACTCCCATTCTACTTCTAATTCTAAGTACCCGTTTGGAATGTT
>JAGHBN010000031.1 GCA_021160985.1 Thermococcus sp. | reverse complement strand
TGCCCTCGCTCTTTCCGTGGGCGCGGAAGTCAAAGACAAGGACGCTGTAGCCTTCGTTAAGCAGGAACTCGATGGTCTGCCTCATGTATACCTCGTCCCACCTGCTCCTCGTGTAGCCGTGAAGGGGGATAACCGTCTTGTCGCCGTTTGGAATCCACCAGCCGCTGAGCTTAAGCCCGTCCCTCGTCTCAATGGTGACATCTTCGTAGTCGTGGCCGAGGTCTCTGGGCGTCCAGTCGCCTACAAAGCGCGGCGGCTTGACCATCTTGTAGCCCACAAAGGCAGAGAACGCCAGGAAGGCCAGGAGAATAAAAAGGATAAGCCACAGCATCATTCTTTCCTCACCTCAAGCTCCTTCATGCTCCATATTAATGGCATCGCGAGGAGCACCAAGAACGCTCCCAGCGGGAAGAGGATCCTGTAGTTGCCGCCGGCCAGGTCAACGATGGCCCCGCCAATTGTTCCCGCGAGGAGCACGGGAATTGACTTGGTGGCCTCGTAGACGCCGTAGTAGCGGCCCGTGAAGGCCTCCTTCTCGAACTTGGTGAGCAGGTCGCCGACGACCGGATAGGAGGCCGCTATCAGCGCACCCCAGCCAACGCCCGCTATCAACAGTGCCGCATAAATCTGGGTCTCAGTATGAATAAACCAGCCCCAGAGCTGGGGGAGGGCGAATATGAGGCCTCCAATGATTATGCTCAGCCTCCTGCCGACCCTGTCGTAGATGTAGCCTCCGGGCAGGGAGCCCACGAGCACGGCCACGTTGAACAGCGCCATGAGGTAGAGGCCCATCGAAGTGACCGCGTCAATGTTTTCCTTGGTGGCAGCGCCCTTCAGGACGAAGGCAAGGATGCCGTAGAGGAATATCGCTATGAACTCAAAGCTCATCCACCAGAGAATTTGAGCCGTGTAGAACTTGAGAAAGTCCTTCGTGGCGAATATGCTCTTCACGTACTCGGACAGGCTCTCGTCGTCCTTTATCTCCGGGGGCTCCGGCTCCCTGACCTTGTAATAGACGAAAACCGCCGCGAGGAACAGGAAGATGGCAGTCAGACCGAAGGGGCCGATGTGGTCCTTCCCGTACTTTGCGACCATGAAGCCGCCGAGGCCAAAGAGGAAGAGGTTGCCGGCCCACTCGAGGAGGGTTATTACCCCGCTCGCCTTCCCGCGCTGACCGCTCTCAATTGTGTCAGGCATCAACGCCCTGAACTGCGCGGTGTAGAGGTGGAGCGAGAGGTACAGGAAGCCCAGCGTGAGGGCAAAGGCCCATAGGGGAGCCCCAATCTTGTAGGCCGTCCATATCATCAGCGTCGCGATAGCGGCTAGGACTCCGCCGACGAATATGAAGGGCCTCCTCCGTCCATGTTTTGAGCGGAGGGTATCGCTGTAATAGCCGAGAAGAGGGGGAACGATCAACCCTATAATCCCCTCAAGCGCCAGAATGCTCCCCTTTACAAAGGCCGAGCTCGTGTAGTCGGAGAGTAGAGGAAACGAGAAGCCCTTGTTGAGCGCCCATCCCATGCTCCTGCTGAATCCTAAGATGGCAAGGCCGAGAACCACGCCCCAGTCAAACTTTCTCCTTTCCATTGCATCCACCCCCATTTGAGTTTTCAAGGTTAATATGGCATAAAATGAAATCAAAACCAGAGACACTCAATCAATCCATATCCGGTACATAGTCCAGCGCATCGCCCTTGTACCTGACGATGTCTCCACGCTTAACGAACTGCATCGTTATCGTCGCCATCAGGAAGAAGACCACCGCGAACGGCAGGAGAGTCTTGTATCCGATTACGTCGAGGAAGGCCCCCGCCAGCGGGGGGGCGACTAGGTTAGCTGCCTGGCTGAAGAAATAGTAGAGCCCGGTGTAGCCTCCGAGCTTCTCTTCAGTTGTCATGTCCACGACCATTGGTAGAGAGTTGACGTTGACCATCGCCCATCCAATGCCCCCAAAGAAAAAGAGAACCATGAACTTCAGCACCACAGGGTCCGTCAGGGCGCTGCTTTCCGGTTTTGAAGTCTCCCCGAGGAGGTAGGCCCCCAGCATGGCGGCACTCACCATGATCAGCCCTGCCGTGATGGTCTTTTTCCTCCCCACACGGCCGCCTAGCAGACCAGCGGGAATGGCAAAGAGCATGAAGCTGAGCGAAACGACGCCCATCAGGAAGGCGCCGGTGCTCTCCTCGATGCCGAGGTGGTACTTCGCGTAGCTCGTGAAGAACGTCTCCACGGAGTTGAAGGCGACGAACCAGAAGAATATGGAGAGCAGCATGAAGAACAGGCTTTTCTCGTGGCTGGCGAAAACGTCCCTGAGGTTTTCCTTCAGCTCACCAAAGCTCTTCTTGGAAGTTTCGGAAAGGAGCCTCCGCAGGCTGATCTTCTCGCCGGGGACGCGGTACTCCTCGGGTTCCGGCACGAAGAGGACGACGAGCAGGTTTGCGAGGAGCATTATGGCCGCGCCCGCAAAGAACGGGTAGGCGTAGTTCATGTCGTAGAGGACCTTACCGCCGAAGTAGGCCAGCAGGGCTCCCACTCCGCCCATGAAGTTGATTACACCGTTTGCCTGGGAGCGCTTCTCGCTCGGGGTTATGTCCGGCATGAACGCTATGACCGGCGAGCGGAAGAGTGCCATGAAGAAGTTCATCAGGATTATGGTTCCCATGAAGAGGGCGAGGTTCTCATACGCCCTTGCCACAGGGATGAGCGCAAACATCAGGGCCGCGGAAGGCGCCCCGAGGAGGATGTACGGTTTCCTGCGGCCAAACCGCGTCCGCGTTTTGTCACTCAGGGCTCCAAGGAACGGAAGCAGCAGAACCGCGAAGAGGTTGTCGATTGTCATTACGAAGCCCGTCACAGTCCTGCTCATTTTGAAGGTGTCCTGCAGGAAAATCGGTATGTATGCGTTGTACAGGGACCATATTATGCTTATACCGAAGAAACCGAAACCGAGGAGGAATATCCTCCGGTACTTAAACTCCAAGCTCCACACCCCCGTTTTCCGTTATTGACCGTACTAACAGAAAAAAATACATGGATGAAACTTTTAAGACTTGTGAGACCATTTTAGAACGGTCGGAGAGGTGACAACTATGGACACTGAAATGCCTCTCATTCTCGGACACAGGGGGGTTAGGGGGCCTATTGAAAACACGCTCCCTGCTTTTAGAAGGGCGGTGAGATATGCGGATGGTGTGGAGTTTGACGTGAGAATCACCGGCGATGGGAAGCTCGTAACCCATCATGATGGCGGTTTTTACTCCGGCGGGAGTTTCTATCGTATCAGAAGCCTAACATTCGCTGAAATGAAGCGCCTCCACCCTCTGGGAAAGGCAATACCGCAGGTTGGTGATGTCCTCAGACTCAACGCGGCATTATTCAACGCCGACGTTAAAGAGTGTGACGCGGTTGAACCCCTCCTAAAGGTGGTGGAAAAGTGCGGTGTTGAGAGGGTTGTCTTCTCCTCTGAGAGGCCGGAGGTAGTGGGCAAAATTCTGAAGACATGTCCCGGCTGCAGGGTGGGGTTTTCCATAGTTGGCTACTCATCCCTCGTGTGGGTTCCGCGGTTGAAGGGGATTTATTCCCTCCACGTGCCCATAGATGCCATTTCATACGTGGGGTATGGGACGTTCAGGAGCCTTCTCCAGGCATTCAGGAGGAGGGGGATCAAACTTTACCTCTGGAACTATGAGATGGACGAGCTTTTCTGGATACCCCGGCTTCTTCACCTGGTGGATGCCGTTATATCGGACGACCCTGCCAGACTGAGAAAAAGTTTTTATCCAAAAGGCCTATCCACAGGCGGCGATGGCGATGGTATGGGAACGTGAGGGAGTTATCGTCCTCGGACACAGGGGATGTATGAGCAAATACCCTGAAAACAGCCTCCTTGCCTTTAGAAAGGCCATTGAAGCTGGAGCTGACGGGATAGAGCTCGACGTATGGCTCTCCCGCGATGGGAGGGTCGTTGTTATGCACGACGAGACCATAGACAGGACGAGCGACATGAGGGGAAGGCAGAAGGACATGACCCTTGAAGAGCTGAAGAGGGCGGACATTGGCGGCGGCGAGAGAATTCCTACCCTTGAGGAAGTTTTCGAGGTTCTCCCGAAGGACGCACTGGTCAACATCGAGCTTAAGGACAAGGAGGCCGCGAGAGAGGTCGCCCGGATTGTCAGCGAGAACAACCCGGAGCAGGTCATGATCTCCTCGTTTGAGATTGATGCACTTAGGGATTACCGCAAATTCGACAGGGACACCGTCATGGGCCTTCTCATAGACAGAGAAGACGTCGTCCCGATGATTCCAAAGCTTAAGGAGGAGCTGAATCTCTGGTCAATAAACGTCCCGATGGAGGCAATCCCTATAATCGGCTTTGAGAAGACCGTTCAGGCGATTAAATGGGCCCGCTCTCTCGGCCTTAAAGTTGTCCTGTGGACGGAGAACGATGAGCTCTTCTACAAAGACGACAACCTCGCAAGGCTGAAGGGCCTCTTTGAGGTGGTCATAGCGAACGACGTTGAAGGCGTGATTAAGTATCTCCACAGCATTGGACTTAGGTGAAACTTTTTAAAGTTTTACTTTTTACAACCCACGGGGATACCATGAAACGGGAAGTCTGCCCGCTCGGGGTTATAGCAGCACTTTTGCTCGCTTCATTTTTGATTCCGGGGCATTCATACTCGCCCCCCGCCACGGAATTCGTTAACAGCAACTTCCACGTTTTCGAGGAGCACCCTTCGGGGAGCGCCTACATCGAGTGCCTCGTAAATACTCCATCATACTACTACCACGTGGTGAACTGGACGCTCACGTACCCCCATGACTACGGTTTTTCGAGGCCTGGATACTTTAAGACCTGGATAGCAGTGAAAGACTGGAAAAGCTTCTATGAAGAAATCCCCTACGGCTGTGGAGTCGTTGAGGCACACAACCTGGGTCAAAACAGCCCCCTTCACTCGGCGGCGCTCCGCCTCAAAAACATCACCGCCGGGACGGAGGACTACGCAAAGCTGGAGCCGTTTTTTGAGTATGCCGAACACGACCCTGCACCCACCGGCAACTGGACGCTCGCCCGCATCACCGTTCTCGCCCCGGACGTGATGGTGGCATTTAAGCGCCCCTTCGCGGCAGTATGGGCCGGCGTCGCTGTGCTGAGCCTCATTGGAGTTCTACTCAACATCAGAGGGGATAAAATCGTCCTCGTGGGTTTCTTAGTCCTGCTGGTGCTGGGAGCCCTTTTCGTGGGAGAATACATTAAAGATGAACGGCATATCCAGGAAAAGGAACAGGTGTTCAAACAGGTACTCGCCCTGAACTCGACGGGCGGGGAGTGCGGCATGATAATGGCAGCCGTTTCTGCAGATTTCAAACCTAGGGACATCCCATGGTTCATAACGACGGTGGAGCAAAAGAACTCCTCAATCACCTCGGTGGAGTGGGAGGACTATACCGTCAGGATAAGCGTTTCGGCCCCATTCGACAATTACAAGGAGTTACTGAAGGAGTTCGAGGGAAGAGGGTGGGAGATATCAGCTATAGAGATTGACCCATCAGCCTTCCGCACACCGCCCGAAGAGATTCATAGGCTCAACGACACAATTCAAACGCTACTGAAATACCTGCCCCTGCTCCCAAGTGACGAGAGAGAGGAGGTAAAAGAGTACATCGAAGGCCTCAACAACACCATTCGGAGGGACATGGCCAGAAATCGGTTTGCATGCATTGAAGTCGTAACCAGCACTCCTGATGCGTTCCTCTACATCTACAAAGATTTGTCAGACTTCCTCGCAAAGGTTGCCCTGCTGGTAGCGGGCATTATGATGGTAGTTGCTGTGAGGCAGTAGTGGGGGCGAGGATATGGTGAGCAAAAGGACTTCACTCCTGTTCGTCCTCGCAATAATTTTCATGCTGGGCTCAGTTCTGGTGCCTCCAAAGAGTTACTCGGGCCCGGGGGATGCGTCAGCACCCTCCAACGAGAAATTCGAGAGAATACTCCGGTCCTTCAATGTCACAGCACCTGAAGAGTGCACTCTCGAGGCTTTGATGATTGTTGAATGCAAAGTTAACGGTGGGGAGGAACTCAACGGGACGCTGTCTTTCTTTGAAGACTATCCACACGGCCCCATAGCCTTATATAAAGGTGAAGGCGGCTCTTTCAGCGTAATAGTTGAAGACAGGGATGCTTTTGGGGATTCGCTCCCTCAAACGTGCTCTGTGCTTGAGAGCAAAAATACATCACTTCCTAGGGAAGGACGGGCAGATATTTTGAAGAAGCTGAGTGCCTACAAAGAGCTTGAAGGCGTTCTCAAAGATCCCGCGGAGAAGGAGCTTATCCACAACAAAACCCTTGAACTGGAAAGACTCCTGGCAGGTGAACACAATAAAAATCCCTGCAACTTCACACTTGCCACAGTGACTGTTGAATATCCCGAGCCAGGAAGCAACGTGCCGTTCATGGTGCTTCTCTGGTCAGGCCTTGGTGTCCTGGGGTGCGTGGGTGTTGTTTTGGAAAAGAAAAGGGATAGGAGACTTGTGTTTGGCGCCCTTGCAGTCCTCTCTATCTTGTTCGTCGGAACGTACCTTCACGATTCATGGATCCAAAGGAACTCTTCCGAAGGCATCTCAATGATTGAAAAACTCAACGGGAGCAACGTTGCGCTCCAAGATTCGCTCAACTTTGGGATTCTTTACGTTACTGTAGACGGTCCCGAAAAGGCAAAAGCGCTGGTGGACGTTCTCATGGAGTTCAACGTGAGCGTCCGAGTACAAAGAGACGGCTCCCTCCTTAAACTCGAAGGGACGCTTCCGCTGGAGAAGCTTGAGGCTTTTAGAGAAACTTCATCGAAAATCGGCGAGTTCTATTTTTACAACCAGAGCCGTTTTTACGTGGAATTTTTGGAGAGATACAGGAGGGAGAACGATATAATACGGGCTCATCTCACGGAGCTCTCGCCCGAGAGCAGGAAAACCCTTGAGGAAGTCCTTGAGGAAAACGAGGATGCCATTGAGAACCTTAACAAAGCTATAAACGAAAGGGTTCGCCTGACAATATTCGTTTCAACTCCCTCGCCTTCAACACCTGAAGCCTATCACGACCTTTCTGCCAAGCTGGCCTTTATTGGGGTGTTCTTTGCTCTGGGAGGTCTCTTGACGTGTTTGGTGGGTGGGGAGCGAAACCGTTAATACTCACCAGCTTTACTTTTATTTTGGTGGTGTTATGGGGCGCTACATACTCTCACTTGACGAAGGAACTACCTCCGCTAGGGCCATACTATTCGACAGGGAGAGCAACGTCGTGGGGATGGGCCAGTACGAGTTCCCCCAGCACTACCCAAAGCCGGGCTGGGTGGAGCACGACCCGGAGGAGATATGGGACGCGCAGTTCAGGGCGATAAAGACGGCCATCGAGAACGCCAAGATCGAACCGACCCAGATAGCGGCTATAGGTGTTACCAACCAGCGCGAGACTACAATCGTGTGGGACAGAAACGGAAAGCCTCTCTACAACGCTATAGTCTGGCAGTGCAGGAGAACGGCCGAAATGGTGGAAGAGATAAAGAGGGAATACGGCGATGTAATCAAGGAAAAGACCGGCCTCGGGCCGGACGCCTACTTCTCGGCCAGCAAGCTGAAGTGGCTCCTCGACAACGTCCCCGGCCTGAGGGAGAAGGCCGAGAAGGGAGAGGTTCTCTTTGGAACCGTTGATACCTTCCTCATCTACCGCCTCACGGGCGAGCACGTTACAGATTACTCCAACGCCTCAAGGACGATGCTCTTCAACATAAGGAAGCTCGACTGGGACGAGGAGCTCCTTGAGCTGTTCGACATTCCCGAAGAAGTCCTCCCCGAAATTAGAGAATCAAGCGAGGTCTACGGCTACACGAAGAAAGAGCTTTTGGGCGCTGAGATTCCCGTGAGCGGAGACGCCGGCGACCAGCAGGCGGCGCTCTTCGGCCAGGCTGGCTTTGAGACTGGGATGGTGAAGGCCACATA
>JAGHBN010000155.1 GCA_021160985.1 Thermococcus sp. | reverse complement strand
GATGTGATCTTCGTTGAGACTGTCGGCGTCGGGCAGATAGAGGTGGACATCGTAAAAACGGCTGACACCGTGGTCCTCGTCACGGTCCCAGGTCTTGGAGACGACATACAGGCGATAAAAGCCGGTCTGATGGAAATAGCGGACATTTTCGTCATCAACAAGGCCGACAAGGAGGGGGCGGACGCCACCTACTTCGAGCTCAATCTGATGCTCGACCTCGAAAAGGAGCGCTGGGAGAAGCGCGGGTGGAGGCCCCCGATAGTTGAAACCGTCGCGACCACTATGAAGGGTATCAGAGAGCTCTGGGACTCGATAAAGAACCACCAGAAGTTCCTGGAGGAGAGCGGAGAAATAGAGCGGAAGCGCAGATTCCGGGCCGAGGAGGAGATAAAGACCATAGTATCGGGCAGGATAGCCCGCGCCATTGAAGCCCGCCTCGGCGAGGAGGAGGTGTCCTCCCTGATAACCTCCGTCCTCAAACGTGAAATAGACCCGTATTCTGCCGCGGATTTAATCCTCAAAAAGACCTTGGGGGTGAACGTATGATAAAGAAGATTGACCACATCGGCATAGCCGTTGCGAACCTGGAGGAGGCCATCAAGGTCTGGGAGGGCCTCGGCCTGAAGGTTGAGGAGATAGAAGAGGTTCCGGACCAGAAAGTGAAAACAGCCATAATCCACGTCGGCGAGAGCAGGATTGAGCTCCTTGAGCCGACCGCCGAAGATTCGCCCATAGCAAAGTTCCTCGCCAAGCGCGGGGAGGGCATACACCACATAGCACTCGGCGTTGATAACATTGAAGAGCACCTCGAAAAGCTCAAAGAAGCGGGCTACCGCCTGATAGACGAGAAGCCGAGGATCGGTGCGGGCGGGGCTAAGATAGCCTTTGTCCACCCCAAGGCCGTCACCGGAGTTCTTCTCGAGCTCTGCCAGAGGGATTAACCTCCCCCGTATTTTATCACTTCCTGCCCGGAGTGTTAGCTTAGACCGGGACTCTCCACTTTTTATCCACTGAGCCCACGTTGCAGATGATGGGGCAAAGCCCTTCCTGCCGAGGGGAATACCGGGTAGGGGGTAAAGTTATATAACCTTCGGCGTCATCTTTTGGTTAGGTGTAGGGGATGCCATATATTGAAAAAATTGAAATGAAGGGCTTCAAATCGTATGGTAATCGCAAGGTCGTTGTTCCGCTTTCTAAGAAGTTTACGGCAGTTGTGGGTGCGAACGGTTCTGGAAAGAGCAACATAGGTGATGCAGTCTTATTCGTTCTCGGTGGCCTCTCCGCAAAGGCCATGAGAGCAACGAGGATCAGCGACCTCATATTTGCCGGTTCAAAGGGAGAGCCTCCCGCCAAGTTTGCAGAGGTTGCCATGTACTTCAACAACGAGGACAGAGGATTCCCGATCGATGAGGATGAGGTAGTGATAAAAAGACGCGTCTACCCCGACGGCAGAAGTACATACTGGCTCAACGGGAAGAGAACCAGCAGGAGTGAGATACTCGACGTCCTGAGCGCCGCCATGATTTCCCCGGAGGGCTACAACCTGGTTCTGCAGGGCGACATAACCAAGTTCATCAAGATGAGTCCGACCGAGAGGAGACAGATCATAGACGAGATATCGGGCATAGCGGAGTACGATGCAAAGAAGGAAAAGGCCTTGAAGGAGCTCAAACAGGCCGAAGAGAACCTCGCACGCGTTGATCTGCTCATAAGGGAGGTAAAGACCCAGCTCGACAAGCTCGAAAAGGAGAGGAACGATGCCCTCCGCTACCTCGACCTGAAGGAGCGCGTTGAAAAGGCCAAGGTTACCCTCCTCCTTGGAGAGATAAGAAAGCTTGAGAATGCCATAGCCGAGGGGACGACCAGGAACAAAGGGATAGAGGCCGAAATAGCTGCCATCCAGCAGCGTTTGAAGGACATAGCGGAAGAACTCGTGGCCAAAGAAAAGGAGCTCAACTCGATAGAACGCGAGCTGGAGGAGAAGAGCGAGGACGGGATTCTCGAGGTCACCAGGAAGATCAGCGACGTGCAGTCCAAGATGGATATGGCCGGAAAGAACATCGAGATGGCGCGCAAGGAGATTGAGGAAAGCCAGAGGAGGCTCGCCAAGGCAAAGGAGGAGCTCAAGAAGGTCTCGGATGAAATAGAAAAGAGCAAAAGCGCGATTATTAGGTGGGGAAAGAGAAAGGAAAAGCTCATTGCCGAGATCAAGGAAAAGGAAGTCGTTAAAAACGAACTCGTTGTCAAGCTCGGTGAGATTGACAGGAGCTTTGCCCTCGCAAGGGAGGAGTTCGATAAGGTCGTAAACGAGCTCGAAGAGGCCAAAAGAGACCTCTACATGAAGGAGAGCGACATCAAGAAGTTCGAGGAAGAGGTGGAGAGGCTGAAGGCCAAGATAGTGCAGGACAAGGCAAAAAGGACTTCCCTCAAGGCCCAGATAGAGAGCGCAAAGAATGCGCTGGATGAAAAGCGTTCCGAGTTCGGTGAGATAGATGGAAGGATGAATAAAATCGAGAGCAGAATTGCAAGGGCCGAAAAAGAGCTCGAAGAAAAGAGCTCCAAACTCAAAAAGGTTGATAAGGAACTTTCAAAAGCCAAGGAAGAGCTCATAAAAGCCGAGGCGCAGAGCGAGGCGAGGGGGAACCGTGCCGTCGAGTTCCTGAAGAGTCAGAACATCCCGGGCCTCTACGGCACCCTCGGCGAGCTCATAAGGGTGCGGAGCCAGGAATACGCACTGGCAGTGGAGGTCGCGCTGGGAGGCCACTACGACAACGTCGTGGTCGAGAACGACAGGGTGGCCGAGCACGCGATAAGGCTGCTGAAGGAGAAAAGGCTTGGAAGGCTGACTTTTCTGCCTCTGAACAAGATAAAGCCCCGCTCCCTCAAGGAGAGACTTCCCCTGGGAATACCCGCGATGGACGTCGTCGACTACGACCCGAAGTTCAGGAACGCGGTTGCCTACGCCCTCGGAGACACCCTGATAGTAAACGACATGGAGGAGGCCAGGGCCGTCGGAATTGGGAAGGTCAGGATGGTGACCCTCGGCGGAGAGCTTCTCGAGAGGAGTGGAGCCATAACGGGCGGCCACTACAGGCCGAGGGGCAAGCTTGGCGTCAACACTGACGAGCTAAAAAGGAAAGTGGAGTCCCTCACGAGGGAGAAGGAAGCCCTTGAGAGCGCAGTAAATGCCCTGAAGCTCGAAATAAAGGGGCTCCAGAACGAACTCTTTGAGCTGAGAATGAAAAAGAGCGAGCTCAACAAGGACCTCCAGGTAGTCCAGAAGGAGCTTGAAAGGCTGCTCGAGGAGGATAAAAACCTGAAAGAAGAGATAGAATCCAGCGAAGCGCTCATCTCTGTTACCGAGCAGAAGATGCACAACACGAAGGGCGAGATAGCAAAGCTGAGGGGCAGGATTGAGAGGCTCGAAAAGAAGAGGGACAAGCTGAAGAGGGCCCTCGAGAATCCCGAGGCGAGGGAGCTCAACCAGAGGATAAGGGAAGTTGAGGGAGAGATAGGAAAGCTGCGCGAGGAGCTCAGCAGGGTTGAGAGCAAGATAGAAAGCTACGAGATGAGGCTCAACGAGGAACTCCTCCCGAGAAAAGCCGACCTGGAGGAGGAGATAGAGGGACTCGTGAATAAGATAAACGCCCTCAATGCCAACATTGCCGAGAACGAGAAGGCAATAGAGGACCTGAACAAGAAACTCGAGGAACTCAAGAAGGCTGAGGAGAACGTCAAGGACGAGCTCAAAGAGCTCCGCGAGAAGCGCGAGAAGGTGAAGAACGAGATAATCGACCTCCGGAAGGAAAAGGACGACCTCACGTCAAAGCTCCAGGAGCTCAGGATAGAGGCAAACACCCTCAGGATAAAGCTTGCCCAGTGGGAGGGAACGCTGAAGGAGAAGAGGGACGAGCTCAAACACCACGATCCCAACGTTATTAAGAGCGTTAAGGAAATCCCAGGAGAGCTTGAGGCCCTGAGAGAGCAGATAGAGCAGATGGAAGAGGAGATACGCTCCCTTGAGCCCGTCAACATGAAGGCCATAGAGGACTTCGAGGTCGTGGAGAGAAGGTACCTCGAACTGAAGAGCAAGCGTGAGCAGGTGGTTGCAGAGAAGGAGAGCATAGAGGAGTTCATCGCGGAGATAGAGGGTCAGAAAAGGCAGGTGTTCATGCAGACCCTCAACGAGATAGCCAGGAACTTCTCGAGACTCTTCGAAAAGCTATCCCCCGGCGGTGAGGCAAAACTCATACTCGAGAACCCGGACGACCCGTTCGCGGGCGGCCTTGAGGTCGAAGCCAGACCTGCCGGAAAGGACATCAAGAGGATTGAGGCCATGAGCGGCGGTGAGAAGGCGATCATAGCCCTTGCGTTCATATTCGCAATCCAGCACTACAAGCCGGCGCCGTTCTACCTCCTCGACGAAATAGACGCACACCTCGACGATGCCAACGTGAAGCGCGTCGCGGATCTCATAAAGGAGGCCGCGGAGAACAGCCAGTTCATAGTCATAACCCACCGTGACGTGATGATGGCCAACGCCGACAGAATAATCGGTGTGAGCATGAGGAACGGCGTTTCAAGGGTGGTCTCACTAAGCCTGGAGAAGGCCAGGAAGATACTCGAGGAAATCAGGAGAAAGAGCGAGGAAGAGCACGCCGAGATGTTCGGCAGGCTTGAAGGGTGATGAGGGATGCTTGAGAGAGAAGAGCGTGAAAGAGTGATGAAACAGTCCAGAGGGGAGGCCTAATCATGGAATCCCGCAGGGAAGAGGAGATAACCCCCATCGATATCCTCCTTCAGCTCGTTCAGATGGGGCGTGTTGACCCCTGGAACATAGACATAGTTGACCTCACCTCAAAGTACATCGAGAGGCTCAGGGAGATGCAGGAACTCGACCTGAGGGTATCCGCAAGGGCCATTTTAGCCGCCTCAATCCTTGTCAGGATGAAGAGCGAGGCCCTGCTTTACGCAGAGGAAGAAAACGACGGCGAGGAAGAAAAAACAAACGAACGCATTCGCGTCGACGTTGAGCCCCTGGCTCCCCCCCTCAGGAGGGTGGAGCGCTATTACACCTTTGATGACCTCTTAGATGCCCTTATGGACGCCCTGGAGGAGGCCGAGAAAAAGAAGCCCAGGGTTAAGAAGAAAGAAAACATCGAAGAGCAGGTTTTTGTGGTCGAGGACTTCCGTGTTGACATCGAGAAGCACGTGTACAGGCTCTACGACATCGTCAAGCGGATGTACATAGAAAAAGGGGAGCCCATCAGGTTCTGGGACCTCATCTTTGACCCGACTCCAAAGATAATAGCCCGCACTTTCCTCTACCTCCTCTTCCTCTCGAACATGGGGAAAGTGGACCTCTACCAGGAAGAGCACTTCGGCGAGATATTCGTGGTTCCCCTCCTGGAGGAAGGGGGCAAGAAGAACGCATGACCCCTTCCCTTTTCAGGAGCAGGACTGCTGCCGTTCCGGGTTCCCATCAAACTTTTCCCTCTCCCCCCTTTTTGCAGGCCGGAACGTAATGGCGAGCAGCGGCTCCTCACTCCCCACGTAGAGGCTCCTCTTTTCCCGGTTCAGGTAGAAGCAGTACTCCCCCGGCAGAAGCCCATCCACGAATTTTTTGGGAACCGTTTCCCTGACAGCTCTCCCGTCCCAGAAGACGCACCTGTACTTGTCCTGCAGGCCTGAGGCGGCATTTTTAATCTCCTCGAGTGAGAGCCGTTCACAGGGCAGTTTAACGCATACAAGGCTCTTTCGACCGTCAGTGAAGATAAAAACCTTCTCGCTAACTTCAATCCGCCTAGAGCGTTCGAGAAAGTCCCAGAGCATGGAATAGACTTTCTCAAGCCTTCTCCTTTTGGCCAGCCTTTTCACCAGTCTCCCTTCGGCGTGCCTCGTGAGGAGCATGTAGATGCCTCGGCCGAGTGTTTATAAACTTCGCTGAAAAGTTTAAACCATGTATCTCCGCAGGGACATGGTCGAACCGCGTGTTTACCAAGAGGTCATATACGCCCGCTGCAAAGAGGTGAACTGCCTTATTGTGCTTCCAACGGGGCTTGGAAAGACCCTCATAGCCATGATGATAGCGGACTACAGGCTCTCAAAGTACGGTGGAAAGGTGCTTATGCTCGCCCCGACTAAGCCCCTCGCCGTGCAGCATGCCGAGAGCTTTAAGCGGCTTTTTAACCTCCCCCCAGATGAAATCAACGTCCTCACCGGCGAAATCCCGCCCGAGAAGAGGGTGGAGCTGTGGGAGAAGAGCCGCATCATAACCGCGACCCCCCAGACGGTGGAAAATGATACCCTGACCGGAAAGATCTCCTTCGAGGACGTCGTTCTTCTTGTGGTCGACGAGGCCCACAGGGCCGTGGGCAACTACGCCTACGTTTTCATCGCAAAGGAGTATCTAAAGACCGCCAGGCACCCCCTTGTGATCGGCCTTACCGCCTCGCCGGGGAGCGACGCCGAGAAAATACGGGAGATAATCTCGAACCTCGGAATAAAGAGGGTTGAAGTCAGGACGGAGAGCTCTCCGGATGTCAAACCCTACGTCCAGAGGGTGGCCTTCGAGTGGGTCAAAGTGGAGCTGCCCGAGATATACAAGGAGGTCCGGAAGCTCCTGAGGGAGATGCTGAAGGAGAGCCTGAAACCCCTCGTCCAGGCAGGGCTTATCTCGACGTACTCACCCGATGTGTCCAAAAAGGAAGTCCTTCAGGCAGGATCAAAGATAAACCAGGAGCTGGCAGCTGGGAACTACGACATATCGGGTCTGAAAATCCACCAGTCCAAGGCGGTCAAGCTCCTGCACGCCATAGAGCTGCTCGAGACGCAGGGCTTAAGTGCAGTGCAGAACTACATAAAGAAGCTGCGGAACGACAAGAGAACAAAGTCGAGCAGGCTCCTTATGGAAGACCCCCGGATGAGGAAGGTCGTCTACCTCCTCGTCCAGGCAAAGGAGAGCGGCATTGATCACCCGAAGATGGAGAAGCTCAAGGAGCTCATCGGAGAGCAGCTGAATAAAAAGCCGTCCTCAAAGATAATAGTTTTCACCAACTACCGCGACACAGGAAGGAAGATAGTCGAGGAGCTCAGGGAGATGGGGGTCAGCGCGGAGCGCTTCATAGGGCAGGCCAGCAGGGGAGAGGACAGGGGAATGAGTCAAAAGGAACAGAAGGAAACCCTTGATCGCTTCTCACGCGGAGAGTTCCAGGTGCTGGTCGCCACGAGTGTGGGTGAAGAGGGCCTGGACGTCCCCGAGGTTGATCTTGTCGTCTTTTACGAGCCCGTGCCTTCCGCCATAAGGAGCATCCAGAGGAGGGGCAGGACGGGCCGTCACAGGCCCGGCAGGGTGGTTGTCCTCATGGCCAAGGGGACGAGGGACGAGAGCTACTACTGGGCGTCGAAGAGGAAGGAGAAGGGCATGGTCAACGCCATCAAGCTTATAGCAAAAGAGCTCGAAAAGAAGTATGGTAGGGAAAGCCCGATGGCGAAGGGTAAGATAACCTCACTCGATCAGTTCATAAAGCCGAAGAGAAAAGAGGAGCCCTCCCGGAAAGAGGAGAGCCCGCCCCAGCCCCCCGAAAAGAGCGCATCACTGGAAGAACTCCCCATAAAACCAATTTTTGTAAGAAAGCCGAAGGGCATCGTTGTCTACGTTGACTCGCGTGAGATGAGGAGCGGCGTCCCGAAGCTCCTCAGGGAGCTTGGAGCGGAGGTGGAAGTCAGAACGCTGGACGTCGCGGATTACGTTGTGAGCGAAGAGGTCGGGGTAGAGAGGAAGAGCGCCAACGACTTCATTCAGTCGATAATAGACGGCAGACTCTTCGACCAGGTGGAACGCTTGAAGAGGGCCTATGAAAAGCCCGTTATAATCATCGAGGGCGAACTCTACGGGATAAGAAACGTTCATCCCAACGCGATTCGCGGGGCCATAGCTGCAGTGACCCTCGACTGGAACGTTCCAATACTGTTCTCTTCCGGAAAGGAGGAGACCGCCCAGTTCATCTACCTCATGGCGAAGCGCGAGCAGGAGGAGAGGAAGAAGGAGGTAAGGTTGAGGAGCGAGAAGAAGGCCCTGACGCTCGGTGAGAGGCAGAGGCTGATAGTCGAGGGGCTCCCCAACGTCTCTTCCACCCTCGCAAAGCGCCTCCTGCGGCACTTCGGCAACGTTGAGAGGGTTTTCACCGCCACAGAGGAGGAGCTTAAGGAGGTTGAAGGCATCGGACCGAAAAAAGCAAGGGAGATAAGAAAGGTCATCACCGCGCCCTATACCGAAGAGG
>JAGHBN010000029.1 GCA_021160985.1 Thermococcus sp. | reverse complement strand
GTTAACTATAAACATGAATCTATCGGTAGTCGATTCCCCGTACACTATCCCTATGGGTTTCTCTTCCACTATTACCACCTTACGTTGGTTCACCTGATGGGAGAAAAACTTTTCCATGATTTGGAAGCTCAAACGTTTTAAATTGAGATAACGGTCATGCCCTCATGCGCCTAAATTCCACTCGTTTAATTTCATTGTCCTCCATTATGGGCCGTGCCTTCCATCCCGCCGAGAGCCAGCCACAGCCTGCCTGGACGTTTCCTGCATAATTGCTCCACCATGCGGTGTATTTTCTCGCGGCTGGGGGGAGAGAAACCGGGACTTATTGAGTTGATTTCCTTTTCAAGCTCGTCTAGTGATATCTCAAAGGCCATCCGCCCTATTCCCCTAAGCCATGTGGCAAGGGCATAGTATTTTCCTCTAGTGCATTGTTTTGTCTGGGTTCTCTTCCTCTCACCACGTTCACGCTTCTTTCTTCTGAACACGGTACATGGGTCAGTTTCCAGTTGTGAATACCACTCGTGCTTTCCGTCTACGTTGTACACCCTAATCCCAAATATTCTGTTCCCAATATTGAAGTCTCTAGCATATGCTGTTGATACTCTCAAATTATCGAGGCCTATGTTTTTTCCAATTCTCTTTTGGATTTCTTCAATAGTAACTTTAGGAAGCCCCTCTAGGTGTTTGGCTGTGAATGTAAATGTATTTCCCTTAATCATGTCATTCCACGGTTCTTTTCTGTTGCAGAGATAGATCCCCATGTCTCTATCAAAAACCCAAACGAGAAACCTTTCCTCAACGTCTGGGATATAGTGTAGACGTATCAGGTCTGAGATCAGAGCTCCAAAAACCATTGACTTTGGAACATTTTGATCTTTTTTAACGTTTTTCACTGTGAATTTCATTTCAAAAGCCATAGAGGGGTTTCCGTTATGTGCTTCGATAAACGTGTCAAGCTTTGGATTTTCTCTGGCAGGGACATGGGGGTGGGGGTATTCTAGAAAAACGAACTCCGGCTGGATATCCATAGCACTTGTGAGTGCATGGAACATCATGTATCTAATCGTGTCTTCGCTTTCATAATGGATATCGGATACTGCTGCTTCCCCATTTAGTATCCTTTCAAAGCGGCATTGCATGAGTTTTCCAAAAAGTTTAAACGCCTTATCTATGTTCTTCATAACACCACCAAAATGTATTATCGGGAGGTTACTTAAGATTTAATGCTTTACCACTTCCATTCCAAGTGCGCCCTCTTCACCTCGAGAACTCCCGAGTAGTTGCACTCGTTCCACTTCTTTTCGACTTTGTCGAAGAGTATCCTCGCCTTGAAGAAAGGCCCATCTCTCACGAAGGTCTCAAACTCACCGCCTTCTCCCGCCACGTGGATTCCGTATTTCTCGTGGAGATTCAACAGCTCCTCCAGGGCCTTCTCGTCTATCCTCCTTCCAAGCCAGCTCTTATCCAGGCCGTAAGCGGCAACGCCGACCATCACGATATCGAAGATTCCAATCAGCTCGCGCATGTACTCAACCGGATCGCGGTGCCAGGCCGGGGCGAAGCTCTCAATGCCGAGCTCTTTTGCCACCCAGTCAACGCGCCTCTTCTGGTACTCGCTCGCCAGAGCGCCGGCAACCACCCCGTCTATCTTCAGCCCCTCGAGGACGGCCTTCATGTCCTCTACCTCTTTCTCCTTTTCGCCGCTCGTGAACCCCTTGACGAGGGGGATTCCTATAGCCCTCGCCTGGAGTTCCGTGAGGTGGATGTTGGGGACGTGATACATGTAGCTCTCGTCGCTCTCGCTCACCATCGAGACGAGATATCTGACCTCAAAACCCTGCTTTAGGGCCCAATAGAGGGCGTAGTTTGAGTCCTTTCCGCCAGAGTACAGCACCGCAACTCGCATTTCCACCACCGAAATATTTAAATTACCGGAGGTTAATTTAACTTTGGTTCTCCTGATAGGGCCACAGAAAAGGGCCTTAAAAAGGTGGTGCCAATGACCCCAAAGACCGCAGTGATTCTCGCGGCAGGCCTTGGTACAAGGATGGGCAGAAAGCCCAAGGGGCTGCTCAAAGTTGCCGGAAGGGAGATTCTATATCGAACCCTGTACCTCCTCAAGAAGAACGGCGTTGAGAGGTTTGTAATCGTCACAAACGAGCGGTATGCAGGACTTTACAGGGACTTCATAGAGAAATACGGGTTCACAGCAGAGCTGGTGATAAACCCCGAGCCCGAGAAGGGCAACGGGCACTCCCTGCACCTCGCCAGGGAGCACGTCTCCGGAAGGTTTGTACTGGCGATGAGCGACCACGTTTACGGCGAGGAGTTCATCACGGAGGCATTGAAGGGGAACGGCCTCATTGCCGACAGAAGGCCGAGATGGGCCGACGTGGGTGAAGCCACCAAAGTAAAGGCCAGGGACGGCAGGGTCGAGGAGATAGGCAAGTTCCTCAGCGAATGGGATGCGGTGGACACGGGCTTCTTCGTCCTCGATGAGACCATCTTTGAGGTAACGGCGGAGTTTGAGAAAGAGAAAAGCGGGGACTATCCACTCAGTGAGGTTGTGAAAAGGGCCAGGCTCCCGGTTACTTTCATCGACGGCCTCCCCTGGACGGACGTTGATACCCCCTCCGACCTCAAAAGGGCCAGAAAGATGCTCGTTAAGAGCGCCCCCAAGGGAATCGGGGACGGCTTCATAAGCCGACACATCAACAGGAGGATCTCCACCG
>JAGHBN010000022.1 GCA_021160985.1 Thermococcus sp. | reverse complement strand
CTCCCCCACCCAGGCCGGACTCAGGGACACCGCGCTCAATGCAATAAGGAAGGCCATAGAAGAAAGCACTGCAGTGCTCCCAGATTTTGATGGGAGAAACCTCGTTCTCGTGGACGTGAGCGGCTCAATGGACTTTCAGCTCAGCAGGAGGAGTGTGGTGACCCTGAAGATGGTAGCGGCGTTCTACGGCGCGATACTCGCCAAGAGATACGACACGACCATCGGCGTCTTCGCCGACGACTACCGCTGGATACCCAGAGGGGAAAGCGTCTTCGAGACAGCAGACACCATACTCAGGAGCAACGTCGGCTATGCGACCTACGCCTACAGGCCCGTGAGAAGTGTCCTTGAGAGGGGAGAGTACTTCGACAGAATGTTCGTGTTCACGGACATGGTCGTCTATTCCGAAAGATGGGGCTCTAGCGACTTCCAGAGGGCCGTTGCCGAATACAGAAAAAGAATAAATCCCGACCTCAGGGTAATCACGTGGGACCTCGCAGGCTACGGCCAGGTTTACCTCGAAGACAATGACATCAGGAATGTATACATCGGCGGCTTCACGGAGAAGGTCTTTGACCTCGTGAAGTACCTCGAAAACGGAAATAGAATAGCAGAAGTAATAAACGAAAGGGTGTCCCTCTGAGGCTTCCTCGGATATTTTTATCATTATGTCCTCAGCTTCGCCAGCGCGTCCTCGGCCGCCTGAAGTATCTGGTAGCCAACCGGGGAAGCTGTGAGGAGCGGGTGCGTCGCTATCTGGAGGGTGTAGAGCTCGCTCGCTGTGAGGCGCTTCTGTATCGCCAGGGCGAGGATGTTTATCATCTCGCCGACGCTCTTGCCCCCTGCTATCTGCGCCCCGAGTATCGCCCCCCTGTCGCGGGAGAATATGAGCTTCACCGTGACCATGGAGGTGTCGGAGAACTTCGCGGGGTGCCTGTCGGGGCCGGTTGCCCTGCCGACTATGACCTCGAAACCTTCCTTCTTTGCGGCTTCTTCGGTCAGACCCGCCGCGGCCAGGGTGAGGCCAGCCACATGGGTCGAATAGGCGCCTATCGTCCTCCTGTTCTCCCTGACAATCTGGAGCTTGAAGAGGTTAGCCCCCGCTATCCTGGCTTCAAAGGTGGCGGTGGAGGCGAGCATAAGGCCGTAGGGCTTGCCGGTGAAGAAGTCCCTGTGCTCCACACAGTCGCCGACCGCGAATATGTCGGGGTGGGAAGTCCTCATGTACTCGTCAGTCCAGATGCCGTAGCGGGTGACCTTCAGGCCTGCCTTGACTGCAAGATCGACGTTCGGCCTGTAGCCGGTTGAGAGGATTACAAGGTCTGCTGGAATCTCGCTCCCGTCGAGGAGCTTGACCTTCTCAACCTTCCCGTTGCCAAGGAACCTCTCGACCTGCCCGTAAACGACATTGATGCCTGCCTCTTTCAGCTTCTTCTCAATCATCTCGCTGAACTCGGGGTCAAAGGAGTTCCTGAGCAGTCTGCTCCTGACAACGAGGGTAACGTCCTTGCCGAGCTTCCTTATCTCGTCGCCGACCTCGAGGGCTATGAAGCCCCCTCCGACAATGACGACTTTCTCTGCCTCCTCAACTTTCTCGCGTAGCTTCTTCAGGTATTCGTAGTCCTTGGGGACGGCGTATATTCCATCGAGGTCAACGCCCGGAAAGTCTGGCTTTGCAGGTTTGGAGCCCGTGGCCATGACGAGCTTCTCCCAGGCGATTTCCTTTCCGGACTTGGTCCTGACGACCTTTTTCTTCGGGTCAATCTCGGTGACCTCGTCCACAAGTATGTCCACGCCAAGGGGCTCCAGGAACTTCTCGACGGGGAGTATGTCATCGTCAACGCTCTTCAGCGTCCCGAAGATGTAGGGGATTCCGCAGGGAACCATGGCAACATCTTCCCTTTTGATGACGAGGACGCTCTTGTCGGGGTAGAACTTCCGGGCTGAAATCGCCGCAGTCAGACCCCCGGCGCTCGCTCCTATGATAACGACATCATACTTCATATCATACTTCATGTTAGACCCTCCTAAAGGTTTTCGGTTATATTTACACACCAAAGGATTTTAACCTTTCGTTAACTTCTGGTTCAAAACGCGGGTACTAAACGTTTCAACAATGAAGAAAAAATAGCAGGGAAGTCATTCTCCGGTCGCGCCCTTAAGGGCGTCCTTACAGGCACAGCGCCTCTCCTTTGGAATGTACTTGATGGACTTCATAAGGAGGAACTTAATCTCCTCGCTCTTTTTGGCCATGAGTTCGACGACCTCGGTGTGGGTGAGCTTATCCCTGCTTATTCCCGCGGCGAAGTTGGTCACTATTGCGACGCTTGCGTAGCACATCTCCAGTTCTCTCGCGAGGACTGCCTCGGGGCACTGGGTCATGCCGACGACGTCAGCCCCGAGCACCTTGAGCGCCCTAATCTCGGCCCGTGTCTCGAAACGCGGCCCCTCCATGCAGGCGTAGGTTCCGGCAGGATGATAGGTGAAGCCAAGCTCCCTGGCCGCAGTTATGAGGGCTTTTCTGAGCTCGGGACAGTACGGATCTGTGAAGTCAACGTGGGCAACGAACTTTCTGTCATGGGGGCTCTCTTCGCCGTCGTAGAACGTGTAGTGCCTCGTTTTGGTGAAGTCCATGAGCTGGTCGAGGATAACAAAGTCACCAGGCCTCATGTCGAGGTTGAGGGAACCGACTGCAGAAGTCGAAAGAATCCTCTCGACGCCGAGCTCGTGGAGGGCCCATATGTTTGCCCTGTAGTTTATCTTATGCGGGGGGACGCTGTGCCCCTCTCCGTGCCTCGGAAGAAACGCTATCTCCTCTCCCTCGTATTCTCCTATTTTAACCCTGACCTTGCCGTAAGGCGTTGATACGAACTCTTCCCGGAT
The DNA here is from genome assembly GCA_021160985.1 of Thermococcus sp. Lineage (GTDB taxonomy): Archaea > Methanobacteriota_B > Thermococci > Thermococcales > Thermococcaceae > Thermococcus. Next base: position 6,834 of record JAGHBN010000022.1, on the reverse strand, counting down.
GTTATGAAGGAGCTTCGGGTCGTAGACTCCAGAACCACCAATAATGGCTATTCTCGGCATGGTATCACCTGAAATGGAAGAATGGTGAAGGGCTTAAAACGTTACTCCTTCCATAATTCCCGCTGGGCTTTGGCCTTCTCCTCGATGTCCTCTCTGACTTTGCCCCCGGCCTCGAGTTCCAGTATTTTGGTGAGAATCTCGCTCAGGAGCCATGAGCCCCACTTGGGATCCTTGACTTCGAGGGCCGCATCTATCGCTCCGTCTATGTCTCCCACCCTCAGCTTCTCCACGGCTATGCTTCCGAAGGCCAGGGACCGGAGATGGTTCCCGCGCACTTTCCCAGCGAAGCTCCAGGCCTCGCTGAACCTCCCTGCCTTGGAGAGGTACCTCACCACCTTAACCAGCACGGAGTCCTCGGAGGAACGGTTCCCTATTTTCATGACAATCGGTACAAACTCCTCGGAAGGCTGCCTCTCGAGAAGCCTGTCCATTGTGACGTGGGCAACTTTGTCAAACTCGTCACCCTCGAGGGAGTCGAGGAAGTGGGAGAGTTGCTCTTCCTTGTCGGCTAGTGACTGGGCTATTCCGGAGAGTATTTCTTCCCTCTGCTCTTCTGGCAGCCTCTTGAGGATGCTCATGACGAACTTTATTTCGCCCTGCACTGCAAGGCCTATCAGCAGAGAGCGCAGAACGTCAAAACTTCCCTCGACTGACATACCGAGGGCAATGTCCACGAACTTCTCGTAGGTTGTTTTGGGAACGTCCGAGCTTTTTAGATGCATTGCCACCTCTTTCATGGCCTCACATAACCAGTACTCGCTTTTTATCTCGGAGAGAACTCTGATGGCACTCCCAAACTCCTCCCTCTTTAGGTGCTCTTTTATCGTCTCTATTGCCCCTATGGATTTCCAGGGCTCTTCCTGGATTTTTTCGACGATCAGGTATGCCTTCCTCATGTTGCCCCTCTTTAAATAAACGTGGAGTGCCTTGAGCAGAAGGTCGTTTCTTTTTACAGTGTCTTCGACCTCGTATGCGTAAAAGAGGGCATCGTTCACAAGTCCGCTCTCGAGGAGCCTCTCGAATAGGGATGCGAGCATGTCATCGCGGAGGGGCTGGGGGAACGTGAGTATTACTTCATAGGCCTCGTGGAAGGTCTTTTTTCCAGCGCTGGGGCTGACTTTTGAGAGGTAGCTTGCCACCTCGATCAGGGCCTTTGCCATAAGGGGCGGGCTCTCTATTGAGGCCGTTGCGTTTAATGCGTACTTAAAAGCGTCCTTGTAAAGGGGTTTTTTGGCCCTGTACATGTAATAACCGATTTTGGCGTATGTGACTGCCCGGAGGTACTTGTCCCTGATTGTTCCTGCTAGTTTAAAGGCCTCCCGATACACATCAGTCGGCATTATTGTCACCTGGGGAGTTTACGAACTAGGAGTATTTAATATTTCCTGAAGGAAACATAAGAAAAGAGGCATCAACCGAGATCGTCGTACACGACAGCCACGGTTTCTCCGTCATCGAGAGAAACAAAACTTACTTTGGTTTTTTTCCCGCTCCTGGGGTCAACCACAACGAAGTCGGGAGTTGATAGGTAGCTGCTGGAGGGAATGCGCCACACGTCACCGTAGTGGGTCTTCATTTCTTTTAGGAATCTGCGGGGGTCCCGCTTAATAACCGTAGTCATCCTCCATCACCATTCAATACTACAACTTTAGAGTATAAAAAGCTTTCTAATAGACATTCGTTAAAAGTAATATCGACAATCAGCGAAGAACAAGGGTGGGCAGAGGGGCCGGAGGGACTAGATTTCCTGGCTGCAGGAATGGAATCTATCAAAACAGTTCAGAGGGACGTCTCTGGGAAAAGAGCATTACGCCCCCGTGGGAACCTCCTCGGAAAATCCCTCTCAACGATTCCCTGGCACTGATTTATCGCTCAGGCAATGCACTCGTGATGACTCTCCGGAGAACCATTTGGAAAAAATAGAAGAGGGCCTTTAAATATCCCACTGGGGGCCTCTCGAGGTAGTCAAACTCATCCGGTGCGGACCTGACCTTTTTCCTCTCGCGAGTGAACATGTGTTTGTGAAGGGTGAATATGGGCGTCAAACATGTCATCGCTCTCACCTCCTTTCCTTCATTTCCACGATGTTTTGGGCTTTTTTAAGTTTAAAAAGGTTTCAGCTCCGATTTCATCAAGAATGGCCTTATTGGAACCATACTCTCTCAAAAAATGCCAGGGGACGTTTTTTGAGCTTTAAAGAACAACATTGTCCAAGGAAAACTGGCAAAATCGGCGTTCTTTTGAAAAATGCACACATTGATACAGTGGATCGATACCCAACCGTTTATAAACTCCCCGGCCCTCATAGTAACGGTGGGTGAGATGGCGCTAGAAAAACTGGGAAAAGCCCTTAACGATGCCCTCAGGAAGCTGGCGAGGGCCAGGACCGTTGATGAGGCCACGATCAAGGAAGTTGTAAGGGACATTCAGAGGGCACTTCTACAGGCGGATGTTAATGTGAGACTCGTCCTTCAGCTCACGAAGACAATAGAGAGAAGGGCTCTTGAAGAGAAGCCTCCTGCCGGAGTCAGCCTCAAAGAGCACATCATAAAGATAGTCTATGAGGAACTCACCAAGTTCCTTGGGACGGAGGCCAAGCCCCTTGAGATTAAGAAAAAACCTACCATACTGCTGACGGTTGGTATCCAGGGTTCCGGTAAGACCACCAGCGTGGCGAAGCTTGCAAGGCATCTGCAGAAGAGGGGTTACAGGGTGGGTCTTGTCTGCTCTGATACTTGGCGTCCGGGCGCGTATCACCAGCTCAAACAGCTCGTTGAGCCCTATGGCATAGAGGTCTTCGGGGACCCTGAAGAGAAGGATGCGGTAAAGCTCGCCCGTGAGGGTGTGGAGTACTTCAAAAGCAAGGGCGTTGATGTCATCATAGTAGACTCCGCTGGAAGGCACAAAGAGGAGAAGGGCCTCATCGAGGAAATGAAGCAGATAAGTGCGGCCATAAAACCGGACGAGGTTATCCTGGTTATTGATGGAACCATCGGTCAGCAGGCCCAAAACCAGGCTCTAGCTTTCAAGGAGGCGGCACCGATAGGCTCGATAATAGTCACGAAGCTAGACGGGTCGGCCAAAGGTGGTGGGGCCCTTTCGGCAGTGGCCGCGACAGGTGCGCCAATAAAGTTCATTGGTGTGGGTGAGAGGATAGACGATTTGGAGCCATTCGACCCGAAGCGCTTTGTCTCGAGACTCCTCGGAATGGGAGATATTGAGGGGCTCCTTCAGAAGCTTGAGGAGCTTCAGAAGCAGCAGGAGCTCAAGGAGGAGGATCTTGAGAAGTTCCTCAAGGGGAGGTTCAACCTCAAAGACATGTACGCCCAGCTGGAAGCAATGAGCAAAATGGGGCCGCTGAAGCAGATACTCCAGATGATCCCGGGGATGGGCTACTCCCTGCCTGAGGATGCCGTTAAAGTCGGTGAGGAGAAGCTGAAGAGGTACAGGATAATAATGGACTCCATGACCGAGGAGGAGCTTGAACACCCGGAGATTATCAACTACTCGAGGATAAAGCGCATTGCAAGGGGTTCGGGGACGAGCACGGCGGAGGTTAGAGAGCTCCTGAACCAGTACAATCAGATGAAGAAAATGTTTAAGAGCATGGACAAGAGAAAGTTATCAAAGATGGCAAAGAAGTTTAACCTTGGAACGTTTGGGGGGTTCTGAAAATGATAGAGGTTTTTGCCCTTGTGGTGGTCAAACCCGGCCACGAGGAAGAGGTTTATGAAAAGCTCAAGAAAATCCCCGTGGTCAGGGAGATTTACAGGGTCTACGGTGAGTACGACATCATCCTCCGCCTTGAGGTTGAGAGCATCGAAGAACTGGACCGGATGTACGAGGAGAAGCTCAGGCAGATAGCCCACATAGAGATGACCGAGACCCTCATTGCAAGCTCTATTGGGAGGAGATAAAATTTGGAAAAGAGGTGGGTTGCTACAGTCAACCTCCAAACACTGGAGGTTGACTACGACCCCTCTTTCAAATTTAAATGCGTGGACGAGTGTGGCCTCTGCTGTTCTGAACTTGAAATTCCCCTGAGGGATGAGGACATCGAGAGGATAGAGGGTCTCGGGTACAACGCGTGGGAGTTCGTGGACTATGAGAAGGCATTCTACAGGGGGGACAAGTTCATAGGCTACGCCATTAAAAAGAAGCCCATAGACGGTGCCTGCGTCTTCCTCGACCCTGAAACGAAGAGGTGCAGGATATACCACCATCGTCCCCTCGCCTGCAGGCTTTACCCGTTCGTGTTCATAAAGCACGGTGAGAACATGGAGATACACGTGAAAATGGACTCTTTCTGTCCAGGGCTTAACCATCCGGAGGGCCGCCCCGTCGATAGGGATTTTCTGCTCTCCACGTACCGGGACGTTTTCGAGGAATACAGACGAAAGTTGTAAAGTGCCCTGTGACCGAAACATATTTATACATTTTTTTGTTAAAGCAGCTTCATCGGAGGTGAAAACAATGAGCCAGCTAAAGTCCGTCCAGGAGAAGCTGAGACTCGTTAGGATCCTCAGACTGCTTAAGAAGTCCCATACCTACGAAGAGCTCTCAAAGATAACGGGACTGCCGATAACGGTGCTCAACAGGTACGTTAGGGGAAAGGTTCTGCCGAGCACCGAGAGGACCAGGGAACTCCTGGAACTCCTCAGGCCCTACGTCAACATAGAGGAGGAGGTCAGGAAGAGGATAAAGTTCGACGAGCACGGTTTCTTCGACAACATGCCCGTGCTGAGCGACACGGCGCTCATGAGCATAATAGCTGAGGAAGTTGCCGTACGGTACATGGACGTCAACGTGGACAAAGTTCTGACTGCGGCCACCGATGGAATCCCTCTGGCAGTTCACGTCGCGAGGGAGCTTAACGTTGATGTTGTATACGCCAAGAAAAAGAAGGAAGTCGGTGTTGAAAAGTTCTATGAGGTCAGCTACGTCCCAAGCGCTTCAGGCAGTGTTACAACGCTGTACCTTCCACAGTGGGCCCTCAGGAAGGGGGAGAAGGTGCTTATAATAGACGATGTCATCAGGAGCGGGGAAACCCAGAAGGCCCTTCTGGAGATGTGCAGGCAGGCCGGAGCAAAGCCGGTGGGCATGTTCTTCCTCGTGAGCGTTGGGGATGTTGTTGAGCACCTGAAAGAGGAATACAGCATCCCGGTTGAGAGCCTGATAAAGCTGGAGTGAGGAAGATGAAGTTCCTTATCTACAACGCGGCCGGGCTCACGATACCTGTTGAGGCCGAGCCCGGTCTTTTCTTCCGGTTTGACTGCTCCGAGGAGGAATGCGGGAAGAGGGTTGAAATAGAGGGCATGATCATTGAAGTTTCGGAAAAGGAGTTCGACGAAGTCCTCAGAGAAACACTGGAGAAGAATCCTGACTTTTCAAAAATAGCGGAGATCGTGGTGAGGAGCTACGTCTTTGAGGGAAAGGTTAATGGGGAGGAAGTGAGGCTCCCCGCAGAAAACCTCGATGACTTTGCAAAAAGGTTTATGGAGGAGATTTTAGTCCTCCGTTAGCCCTATTCTGAAGTCCTCCTTGACGACCTGCATCGCAACGCTGGTGTTTGTTTTTTCAACACCATCCAGTGAAAGCAGCCACTTGACAAAGCGGTTCATATCCGCCCTGTCCTTGAACTTTGCAACGACTACTATGTCGAATTCGCCGGTTATGTCGTAGACGATGATAACCTGGTTTTTCCTCGCTATTTCCCTCTCTATTTCCGTTATTTTTCTCCCTTGGGCCTTTATCCCTATCACCGCCGTGAGCCCAAAGCCCAGCTTCTCGTAGTCGAGAACCGGAGCAAATCCTTTGATTATACCCTCCTCTTCCATCCTCTTTACCCTGTTATAGACGGTACCCACGGCAACTTTCAATTCCCTTGCTATCTCTCGGTATGAGAGGCGGGAATTTTCCTGAAGGAGTGCTAATATCTTGAGATCGAGCTCGTCAACCATCCAACACCACCATCCCTAATTTACCGCAAACTTTAAATACTCTTCTCTGGGAGGGAATAGCGGGCAGTGGACCGGTAGCCTAGCCAGGATAGGGCGGCGGCCTCCTAAGCCGCAGGTCCGGGGTTCGAAGCCCCGCCGGTCCGCCATCAACAAACTTTTCTGAAGAGACTTTGGGGACCAAAATTGAGTCCTCTTGTAATGTTTCAGGTAGAATCGGACCGATAAAAAATTGGAAAAAAGTCCTAAAGCCTCCTAAGCCCGGGGAACCAGACCTTCTTACCGGCTTTCTCCTTCTCCTCGTCCCACTCGGCGAGTATTTTCACGGCCTCGCTGGCAACCAGGGCCGCTTCCTTCTCTCCGGCCTTGCCGAACTCGTTGGTGACGCGGTTAGCGAAGACCGCACAGGCACAGCCGGCTCTGAGTCCGTAGATGTTGGCGAGCGTGTATAGGGTAGCGGCCTCCATCTCGAAGTTGGTGACCCTGGCCTGCCTCAGGTCGTCTATTATGTTCCTTGCAAAGCTCGGGAAGTATCCGTTAAGACCCGGCCTGCCCTGGCCGAGGTAGAAGCTGTCCGTCGAGGCCGTGATTCCGAGGTGGTAGCGCACGCCGAGGGTCTCGGCGGCCTCGATCAACGCGAGGGTGACCTCGAGGTCTGCGCTAGCTGGGTACTCGACGCGCACATACTGCTTTGAGGTGCCCTCAAGCCTCACAGCCGCCTTGGCTATTATCAGGTCGCCGATTTCTATTCCCGGCTGGATTGCACCGGTGGAGCCGACCCTTATGAACGTGTCAGCCCCGATGGCGGCGAGCTCCT
>JAGHBN010000021.1 GCA_021160985.1 Thermococcus sp. | reverse complement strand
TTTTACTATTGTTAGAGTTTTTTTCACCTCTTTTTTGAGTATAAATTTATTCAGAGTTTAGTTTCATGAGAAGATTGAGACAAAAGAAAGAAGAGTAATTGAATGAACTAATGAACACATCCAAACAAAAAGGCGAAACTCATCCTTTCAAAAACGCCTCGACCAGGTTCCTTGTCTCGTTGAAGGCCTCAAGCGGGATGCCCTTAGGCAGGCCGCCGATTTCACCCTTGACATCTTTGAGAACGCCCTCTCCTGCTCCAAGGAACATTCCCTCGCTGACGATTCCGCGGAAGTTCGCCGGCGGTAGCAGGGCAACGGCAACGCGGTTCCCTTCCTTGACGGTGAGGTCGTTGGTGACGACCGTTATGGCCCTCTCGCCGATGTTCACGTTGGTGACGAGCAGCCTGTCGGCGTTCGGGTGCTTTCCGACGCTCATGACTTCGCCGACCACTATGTCAACCGCTATGACAGGGTCGTTTATCTTGCCGAGGGCAAGGCGCCCCTCGAGGCCGAGGATAGTGTTGAGGAAGAACCTGACCTTGGCCACCTGCTCCTCTACCTTCTCGCGCTCGCTCTTGTCGGCCAGGCTGATGAACTTGTGGTGCCAGTCGTCTCCCCCAAGGGCCTCAATGATTCCCAGAGCCTTTTCCTTCAGGGCCTTCATCTGCGGGGTATCAATCAGCTCCTTCGGCTCGATGTAGCTGTAGCGCATCGCCTGTATCTCCGGAATCATTTCCTTTGCTAACTGTTGTGCCCCCTTTTTGTTCCACTTCCCCTTGAACTTCGCGTGCTCCACCGTCTTCAGGAACAGCTCCACGCTCTTCTCCGCCACCAGTAAGCGGTAATCCTTGCTCGTGTCCCACATCTTTACCACCCTCCAAAAAGCTCAGAACACGTTTTTTAACACCTTCGTCCGGGATGCCTTCGAGTATTGAGCGGGCCTTCCCCGTCTCTCCACGCCGCCAGTAGGCGAGGACTATGTCCCCAAGAAGTTCGGAAGACCGCTTTTCATCAGAGATTATGCCTGCTAGAACGAGGGCTTCCTCGAGGAAACCCACCCGAAGGAATCTCCGGGCCACAGACTCAACTCCAGCGTCGTTTACGTGGAACTTCCCGACGAAAAAGACTTCGAGAGCGTCCTCAAACGACTTCCTTGCCAGCTTCGGCTGCTCATGAAGAAAGAGCCAGTAAGAAAGCTCCAGCATAGCTATTGCCCTGCTCTCAAGCGGCAGGAATCGCATCACACTCATTGCAACTTCGACTTCTCCCTTCCTGATGAGGTCCTCAACAACCACCATTCCCCTTTTCAAGACCTCGTTTATCAGCTCTATCTTCTCCTCTATGTATTTCACCTGAAGCTTGAAGTTGAGGGAGGAATAAACCGAGCGAGCGAGCTTGTAGAACTCCAGAGCTATTTCATTCGGAATCTCATCTGCGCTCCTTTCTATCAGTCTGCCAACCTTAAGAAGGGAAGAAACCGCACCGGCTGAAAGCCCCCTTGATGCCTGGAGAAGTTCAACGGCCTCCCTGAACAGGCCCAGGGCTTCCTCGTACCTATCAGAGAGGACGAGATTTCTGGCTATCCCCGCGAGGACCTCTCCCCTGAGGAGCGGGGACGACACCATCGAGACCTCGGCCATGGCTCTCTCAAAGTACAGCTCGGCATTCCTGTCCTGGTTCAGGATGTAGAAAGACCTGCCCAGGATGGAATAAGCGAGCGCTCTCTCGGCAGTGGTTTTGATCTCGTCAAGGGCATCAAACATCAGCGCAAGAACCTCATCCTTGGAATATGCCGTGAGAATTTCAGTTAACGCAATCATTCTCCTGATCGGAGATTCTATCTTCAGGGCCCTCTTCAGGGCACCCTTGTAATCCGCCCTTTCAAGGTAGGGCGCCACCGCTTCAACCACATCTATCACCGACGAATAAAGTTGGCGGGAGAGATAAAAAGCCTATCGCTACCCCCTCATCTTCTCATCCCATTTCTCAAGCATGGTGTCAAGGGCCAGGAGGCTGTTGAGCCTGAGGCGAACCTTCCCATTCTCCCAGTCTATTGAGCCCCTGAACTCGTTGAGCAGCTCAAACACTTTCTCAGCCTCTTTAGCAGGGAGGTTCTTCCCGTAGAACTCCTCACCGCAGTGGGGGCACTTGAAGACAAAGCCCTCGAAGGTCTCCATGAACTTCTCGCGGTTCTTCATAACCTCCGCCGCGTTCTCGAGCTTTAACATCTGTTCAATGAGCTCCCCCCAGTCCAAAGAATTGCCACAGAGTGGACACTTGGCCATTTTCATCCCTCCAGGTTTCTTAAAAACTTCTCAATCTCCTTCAGGATAACCTTTATTGCCTCATCAAGATTCTTTTTTCCGTTTGCCCCGGCAGCGCCGGCGTGCCCGCCGCCTGAGCCTTCTATAACCGGCCCGACCTTCTCCATAATCTTGCCGAAGTGCAGGCCCTTCTTCACGAGGCTTTCCTTCGCCCTCGCGGATATCCTCACACCCTTCTTCTCGCTTCCGACTATTGCTATGTCGGCGCCGAGGTTCAGAAAAGTCTTGCAGGCGAGGGACTCGTAGGCTGAAACCCTGGAGACGGCTATTATGTACTTCCTGAACTTTTTAATCTCCAGCCTCTGGCACGCCTTGAGGATTGCCATGCGCTTAGCCTGGTCAATGTTTTCATCGCTGACCGGAGCAACGAGCTGGAATATCTCGCCCATCTGGACCGGAAAACACTCCAGCATCTCGCTTACTGCCTTGAAGGTCTTCGAGTTCGCGAAGCGGAAGTTTGCGGTGTCGGTGACTACCCCTGCCAAGAGGGCCTTAACGGCTTTCTCATCGTAGAAACCGAGGTATTTGAAAAGTTCCCAGACTATCTCGGCAGTGGATGTGCGCGATGAATCGACAACTGCTATGCTGGCCCTGATGGGCCTCTCCTTCTCGGAGTGGTGGTCGATGACTATAACGGTCTTACCGCACGGAATCTCGATAGGATCAAGCTGTTCGAGGGAGGAGGTGTCAAAAATCATGACAACGTCTTCCTCAACGGAGGGGTTCTTCTCAACCGGGACGGGCGAAAGGGTGAGAAGCCGCTTTGCATAAGATGAGACGCTCTCGGCAACGCCTATTCTAACATTCTCAACACCAGCTGATTTAAGGTAAAGGGCAAACGCTATCGCCGAACCGAGGGAATCGGGATCGGCGTTGTGGTGACAGAGGAGGAGGAAAGATTTATCCCCGGAGCCCTGCAGGAAGCGCTTAAGCTTGATTTTTCCTTTCATCTCATTTCCCTCAAGGCTTTTTCTATGCGCTCGATGAAACGCTCCGCATCTCCGACAATAGCCTCCGCCTCTTCTTCCCTTGGGCGGTAAGTTGGATCGTAATCTGCCTTTTCTCTACTGGTCTCAGCCAGGGACAGAGCCTTTGCATAGCATCTCTCAACCATACCCGTGTCCACGAACTCAAGACCAAATTTCGCAATGACGCCCCTATGGCTTTTCGTTACTATCCCTCTAGCCCTGAGGAGTGCGCTGGCAGCGTAAAACATTGCATAGTATGCCCTGCTTATGGCATCCCTATAAAAACCCTTCTCAAGGAGTATCCTTGCGGCCTCAAGCGACTCATGAGCGTCCTTCAGCAGAATCCGGACTTCCTCGCTAACCAACGGGTATTCCCTCCTTGCTTATGTTGATGTAAAAGGCAGACTTTATGCGCTTCATGAATTCAAACTCCTCAAGGCTAATGACTTTTGGGGAGACATAAATGCCATATTCCAGCAGGTAATCCACCACGAGGTCAGCCAGCTTTTTCTGGACCTCCCACGGGTCATTTTTCACGACCACAAGGATATCAACATCACTTTCCTCGCTCTCCTCCCCTCTGGCCACGGAACCAAAGAGTATAATCTTCACAAGGTTGTCCCCCAGCAGCTTCCGAACGTCCCTAGCAAAGGCCTCCGCGACTTCTTTATGTCTCATGCTCCCACCGGTTTGCTTTTGTGTCAAACCCGCTTTAACCCTTACCCGCAATCTTCCTCAGTCTTCTCTCAACGGCTTCGTAGGCCTTCTCCACGGCCTCGTCAATGAGCCCCTCAACGTCCACCTTCACGAAGATTGGAACCTCCAGGTATACCTCAACCTCCAGGTCGAGGGTCTCCTCCCTGTTTATCCTCATCGTGACCTCGATGTCCTTGACCTCGCTCCTGTTGAGAACGTCGAAGATGTGCCTGATTATCGTCTCCTGCGCAAGCTCACCTATCTCAATGAGCTGCTCCTCCCCCAGCTCTGGCAGGCCGATGTGGATAACCTTTCTCCCACTGGTACCCTCGTCCATCGCCACCACCCAAATGAAAGAGAAGAGGTCAGCCCGCTGTGGGCCTGAGAGCGGCCTGAATCTTCGCGGTGAGCTCCTTGAGCTTCTCGTTGAGCTTCTTCTCCTGCCTCTCAAGTGCATTAAGGCGGACTTCGAGCGTCTCGACCTTCTCCTTGAGCTCAGCTAAAGCCTTCTCCTTGTCGGTCTTGACGATGAGCGTCCCGACGGTCTTGTAGATGACTGTCCCCTCCTCGACCTTCTCAAGCTCCTCCAAAGCCTTCTTGGCCTCGTTGAGCTCAACCTGAACTTTCTGCTTCTGCTGGACGAGAAGCTGGAGCTGCCCCTGGTAGCTCTCAAGCTGGGCAAGCATGGACTGAACCTGGGGCGGAATGTTCTGCATGACAACACACCTCCGTAACCGTGATGCCGGGTTAGAATAAGGGCCGGGCTTTAAATAGTTTAGGTAAGGACAACACCGAACCCCTCAAAAATCTAAACTCAAGTGGGGGAGCTTCCGGAACCGGGCTTCTCGGTCAGCTTGTGCAGGAAGGCCCCAATCAGGAAGCCCAGGATAACGAAGGCAGCTAGGAAAAACAAGATGACCGCATTGTCGCCGCGGGTTGATGGAGTGCAGTTCCTCGTAAGGACTATGGCCAGGATGAATGATGCAAGGAGCACAGTGACTGTGGAAGCGAACCAGAACTCACCCGGGGGTGCCTGCGTCTTTCGAAGGAATT
>JAGHBN010000044.1 GCA_021160985.1 Thermococcus sp. | reverse complement strand
GGCTAGGATGTACCCGGAGACGGACATACCCTCGATATTTATCCCGCCCGAGGAGAAGGAGAGGATTAGGGCCAACCTACCAGAGCTCCCGCAGGAGAGGGTCAAGCGCTACGTGAAAGAGTACAAGATAGACAGGAGCTTGGCGGAGACCCTCGTTAACGACGAGCGCGACGAACTCTTCGAGGAGCTCGTGGAGAAGGGTGTGAAGCCCTCACTGGCTGCATCTATACTCGTTGTTGTCCTCAAGGGCCTCAAGAAGGAAGTTCCAATTGAAAACATCACCGACGACCACATCAGGGAGGCCTTCCAACTCTACACCGAGGGCAAGATAGCCAAAGAGGCCTTCGAGGAGATATTCAAGGAGCTCGCACTCCACCCGGAGAAGAGCGCCGCCCAGGTGGCAGAGGAGAAGGGACTCACCCTGCTCAGCGAAGAGGAAGTTGAGCGCATCATAGACGAGGTCGTCCAGCAGAACATCGAGGTCATTAAAGCGAAGGGCATGGGCGCCATGGGCATGGTAATGGGTCGCGCCATGGCGAAGCTCCGCGGAAGGGCCGACGGAAAGCTCGTCAGCTCGCTCGTCAGGAAGAAGATTCAGGAGTTGGCGGCTTCTTGAATCTGAGCATTTTCTTTATTTTGAACTTTAGGTGGCCAAAGAAAACTGCGTTGATATGGAATGAGGTTGCATGGATGAATATCTCTTTTACCTGCAAAAAGTTCTCAAACCCCATAACGGCGAGTTTTTTCAGGGACTCTTTTTCAAAAATTACTATCAGGTTGTCGGACTTCCTGGTATCAAATGCATCAAGTGGATCATATATCGGCGCGGGGAGCGGCTTTACTTTATCGATCCATATGCTGCGGTAATTTTTGGATATCAGCCAGTCAAAAAGTGTAAAGGAACCCTTCATGAATCCGGAGGAATGTTCAACCACCTTAATCTCAACAGGTTCTATAAACTGGGTTCCCGTGTAATATGAGAGCGTGGGTTTTTCTATTATCCCTGCCTGGTCCAAAACGGTGAATAAAGTTCCGAGATACGTGTTTATTATGTCCTCGGGTGCAATGTTTGCCTTCTGGAGCTCGTGGAGCAGTACATTTTTTCCCGCCTGACATTCCAGCCGGAGTAGCTTGTTACCCTCCGAGTCGACGATGTAAACTCCTCTATCGACCAGGGATGTGGCGTATCCTACTGGATTGGGCGGAATGTCTTCGAACAAGAGTTCAAAAAGTTTTGATTTTGAACTTATAAGGACCTCCTCACAGGTCTCAAACTCGGTTTTAGCTCTTATCATTCACACCACCGCACACATTTTATACAATAGTCAAAACAGCTTTTTAACAGTTTCGCAGACAATCGCGACCGGAGAATCGGATTTTTAATCAATGATACCTTTTGAGGGTTTTGCTGTGGCTGCGGGAGGACTGTGGGAAGTTTTCGGACCTCTCATGGATACACCTTCGATGAGCTACTCGCCAGAGTTACCAGAAAGAAGGGTTCTGAGGCGCTTCAGAGAAGAAGAGAAAAGTCGTAAGGGCATTCCTTTAGCGCCCCAGCTCGGCGTGGGCTTTTGCGAGGTGCTTGGCTGCTATTGCTGCGAGGAGCGAGAGCTCGCCAGCAAGGACAGCACTGGCAACTATCTCCGCGAACTTCTTGGCGTTCGTTCCAGGCGGGTTTCCACCACCGGCAACGCCCATAATCGAGAGGGCCTCCCTCTGGGTCGGGACGCGCGTTCCTCCGCCGACGGTTCCAATCTCAAGGCTCGACATCGTTACGCTGATGTAAAGGTCTCCCTCGGGGGTGACCTCGGTCAGGGTTATGCCGTGCGAACCCTCGGTGATCTGAGCTTCGTCCTGCCCGGTGGCGAGGAAGATAGCACCGACTATGTTCCCGAAGTGGGCGTTGAAGCCGTAGGAACCGGCCTGGGCAGAGCCGACGAGGTTCTTCCTGTAGTTCACCTCGGCTATGAGCTCCGGCGTGGTCTTCAGCTTCCTCTCGACTATTTCGCGCGGGATTATAGCCTCAGCAATGACCGTCTTCCCGCGCCCGTTGATGAAGTTCATGGCGTTCGGCTTTTTATCAACGCACATGTTGCCCGAAAGCGCGAGGTACCTAACGTCCGGGAATTCCTCCTCTATGACCTTCATGATCTCCTCGCTCGAGATGGTCACCATGTTCATTCCCATAGCGTCGCCGGTCTCGAACTCAAAGCGCAGGTAGAGGTTGTTGCCAACGATGTAGGGTTTAACATCGCGCAGCTTTCCGTGTCTTGTGACCTTGCTCACCGCCTTCTCCTGGAGGTAGTCTACGTTGGTCTTCACCCACTCGGCAACTTCCCTCGCTCTCCTCGCGTCCGGGCACTTGAGGAGCGGTGCACGAGTCATTTTATCATCAATGAGAGTCGTCTTAACCCCGCCAGCCTCGGTCAGGGCAGAACAGCCGCGGTTAACGCTTGCAACGAGCGCGCCTTCAGTGGTTGCAAGCGGTATGTAGAACTCGCCCTTGGCGTATTCGCCGTTTATTTTAAGCGGCCCGGCGACGCCCATTGGTATCTGAACGACGCCTATCATGTTTTCGATGTTCTTTCCTATGACCTGGTTGGGGTCTATGCTGTAGTGCCCTATGTGCTCAAGCTTGACGCCGAGCTTCTTCTCAAGTGCCTTTCTTCTTATTTCAGTGGCGAGCTTTTTGTCGCCGTTGGTGTATTTTTCAACCTGGTGGAGCTTTACCTCTCCTTTAGCTACCTTTTCCACGAGCTCTTCCATGTTCATTTCAACACCTCCAGAAATCAGCCGAATATCCATTCCTCCAAAATATCGCCGGTCTCTTTAAATGCTAGTGCGGCATCGGTTTTGGGAGCATACCTTACGATGGGAATTCCGGCGTTGATGGATTCCGGAACGGTGTTGTCAAATGGAATCCACCCCAGGACGGGCACATTAAGGTCCTCCTCGATAGTTTCGATCAGCTTCTCTACGACATCCTCAGCTTCTCTCACCTTGTTCAAGACAACGCCTATGTCCAGTTTGTATCGTTCGCCAATCGCCTTGAGCTTTTCTATTTCGTTCTTTACCATCGTTTCGAAGGAGTATATCGGCGACCGCTCTATCTCGACGACTATAATCTGGTACCCGGCGAGTTCAAATGTGGGCAGGGTGTCAAAGGGGATTCCAGTCGGAGAGTCAATGAAAATGACGCCGAACTTGTATTTTACCCTCTCTATCAAATCGACAAGCCTTCTTGGACTTATTCCAAGCACATCGTAAAGCTGGCTGCTTCCGGGCATCACGTAGACTCCCGTCGGCCCGTGCTTGTAGATGGCCCACTCGGGGTCAAGGTCGGGATCTTTTAAGAGGGAGTGAACGGTGTATTTCACGTTATCTAGCGAGAAGTGGAACCCGAGGTTGGGGAGATACAGGTCACCATCGATAGCAAGGACGCGGTATTCTTTAGAGGCTAGAACAGAACTTAGGTTTGCAGTAGTTGTGGTCTTACCCGCGCCACCGCGCCCGGTAACAACAATAAGCGCCATGATCAGCCCCTCCTTTTTGAAATTCGTGTTTGAGGATATAAGCCTTCCTATTTTGTGGCTCCGCTTTTCTCTTTAGGAATATATAGAATTTGCTTTTCCTCTCTGATTGTGTCACAAAAGGTTTATATCGTCCCCTTCTCAGATTTTCATTGTAAGGTTGAGGAGATGGTTGCCATGGCCGAGAAGATGTCGGCTATTATGAAAACTAAACCAGCGTACGGTGCTGAACTCGTTGAAGTTGATATCCCGAAGCCCGGGCCGGGGGAGGTTCTCATCAGGGTTCTTGCCACAAGCATCTGTGGAACCGACCTCCATATCTATGAGTGGAACGAGTGGGCGCAGAGCAGGATTAAGCCACCCCAGATCATGGGTCATGAGGTCGCTGGAGAGGTCGTCGAGGTAGGCCCCGGCGTTGATACCCTGCAGGAGGGGGACTACATAAGCGCGGAGACCCATATAGTCTGCGGCAAGTGCTACGCCTGCAGGCACAACCGCTACCACGTCTGCCAGAACACCAAGATTTTCGGCGTCGATATGGACGGTGTCTTCGCAGAGTACGCGATAGTTCCGGCCCAGAACGCCTGGAAGAACCCCAGGGACATGAAGCCCGAGTATGCCGCCCTCCAGGAGCCGCTTGGCAACGCCGTTGATACCGTTCTGGCGGGGCCGATAGCGGGGAGGAGCACGCTCATAACCGGTGCCGGCCCGCTCGGACTACTCGGAATAGCAGTGGCCAAGGCGAGCGGTGCTTATCCGGTTATCGTGAGTGAGCCGAGCGAGTTCAGGCGTGATCTGGCCAAGAAAGTGGGTGCCGACTACGTCATCAACCCCTTTGAAGAGGACCCCGTCAAAGCTGTGATGGACATAACCCACGGGGCCGGCGTCGAGGTCTTCCTTGAGTTCAGCGGCGCGCCCAAGGCCCTTGAGCAGGGATTCAAGGCGACAACCCCCGGAGGAAGGGTCTCACTCCTCGGCCTCTTCCCGCGCGACGTCACGCTCGACTTCAACAACCTCATTATCTTCAAGGCCCTTGAAATCCACGGCATCACAGGAAGGCACCTCTGGGAGACCTGGTATACGGTCTCAAGCCTCATCCAGAGCGGAAAGCTAAACCTCGATCCGATAATCACCCACAGGTACAAGGGCTTCGACAAGTACGAGGAAGCCTTCGAGCTCATGCGCGCCGGCAAGACCGGTAAGGTCGTCTTCTTCCCGAAGGGATGAAAGGCCTTTTCTCTACTTTTCTTGCAGTTTCTGATGGAGTTTGGACGCATTTCATCGTTTCATAGGCGTGATTTGTTTACTGATTTTCTAACGTCCTTCCCAAAGTGCCATAGTGTTAGGTTGTTGTAAACGAAATACTTAAAATATCTGGAGACAAGTTTAACCATAGGATAGTGAAAGATAGGAGGCTCATATAATGGGCAACCGGACTTTACTGGCGGCTTTCGTCTTTGCGGTATTGCTGGCAGGATCTGCGGCTTACTGGGTGCACGAGTCTGGTCATAAAACGGAGGAAAGCGGGCTTTCTTGCGCCGCTGGTGAGAGCCTCCAGGTTTTCGTTGATGTGTATTATCCCGGGGAGCTTAGGCCCGGTGATTATATCATGATAGACGACAGGATAACCCTGAACTTCCAGGAAGTAAGTTCGGGAGAGTTGCAGGTTAACCGTGCGAATTTTACCCTTCCCTGTGTGCCGAGAGATGTAATCCCCAAACTCTTTGAAATCCGGGTTGGGGAGAGGGTCTTCTCTCCTTCGTGTGAGGGTTTGATAACAACACCGGTACCTTCCGGAGGTAATGGTACATCTCTAAGCATTTACTACATAGCGAGCCCCTACAACCTGAGCGAGGTAGCGCTCATCGTGTCCCCCGAAGGCTACTCCTTTGAAGGGCTGAAACTTGAGAACGGCACTCTGGTGGTCCTTATATCTCCTGGAGGCGGGGACGAGGGTGCTATCGTGAAATCCCAGGTCATAGGGGAAAGGAACTGGGTCAGGATAGTTTACACCGACGGAAAGCAGGAATGGATGGGAAGGGAATCAACCATGGGCGAGGGAGAATGTCCAATTTGGATTTTTCCGGAGTCCGGGTCGGAGTAACATGAAGGTTCTGTAGAACCTTGAGAGATCGAGGGGTTTGTTTCCTTTTATTCCACCGCAATTCTTAAGTAATTTCCTCCACATTCACCACGGGAGGTGGCACTATGGAACTAAGCTACCAAGAGAAACTTACCCTCATCAAGCTCAACGAGTTGAAAAGGGCAAAGTTCGAGGAGCTCGTGGAGAAGACCGGGCTTGAACAGGTAGCTGTAATGAGGGCCGTTCTCGGCCTGCAGGCGAAGGGCCTTGCCAAACTCCACGAGAGGAGCGAGGGGGTCGTTAAGCTCACCGAGACCGGAAAGAGGTACGCCGAGATAGGCCTTCCTGAGTGGAGGGCGCTGAAAGTTCTCCGCGAGAAGAAAAAAGCAACTCTCGACGACCTAAAGGAAGTTCTCAGCGAGGATGAACTCAAGCCGATAGTCGGCCTTCTGAGGAAGGGGGGCTGGGCAAACGTTAAGAAAGAGGACGGAAAGCTCGTCCTTGAAATCGCCGAGAAGGGGCTCGGCGCGGAGGAGAGACCCATTGACAAGGCCCTGAAGCTTCTCGCCGAGAAAGGGGTTGTTCCGGTGAAGGAAATCGAGAGACTCGTTCCGGTGAAGGAGCTCAAGAGGAGGAAAATCGGAGAGGAAGAAACAATAACCGAGAGAACCGTCGAGATTACCCCAGAGGGAGAGGAGCTTGCCCCCAAGGTTGAGCTGAAGAAGGAAGTTTCCGTCCTAACGCCGGAGCTCATCAAGTCCGGGAAGTGGCGTGAGGTTGAGTTCAGGAAGTTCGACATAAAGGCCCCCGTCCGGAGAATCTATCCGGGCAAGAAGCAGCCCTACAGGGCGTTCCTCGACAAGATAAGGAGAAGGCTCATCGAGATGGGCTTCATAGAGATGACCGTCGAGAGCCTCATCGAGACCCAGTTCTGGAACTTCGACGCGCTCTTCCAGCCCCAGAACCACCCGGCGAGGGAGTGGACTGACACGTACCAGCTCAAGTATCCGAAGAGCGGGTTCCTGCCGGAGAAGGAGCTTGTCGAGAGGGTTAAAGCGGCCCACGAGCACGGCCTGGCAGGCTCACGTGGCTGGGGCTACGTATGGTCTCCAGAGCGGGCCATGCTCCTCATGCCGAGGGCGCACGGAACGGCCCTGAGCGGCAGGCAGCTTGCAAAAGGCGTCGAGATTCCGGGCAAGTACTTCACGATCCAGCGCGTTTTCAGGCCAGACGTCCTCGACAGGACGCACCTCATAGAGTTCAATCAGGTCGATGGCTTCGTCGTTGGTGAAGACCTCAACTTCAGGCACCTGCTTGGAATTCTCAAGCGCTTCGCAGTGGAGATTGCCGGAGCAAAGAAGGTCAAGTTTCTGCCCGACTACTACCCGTTCACAGAGCCGAGCGTTCAGATGAGCGCCTACCACCCCGAGCTGGGCTGGGTTGAGTTCGGCGGTGCCGGAATCTTCCGCGAGGAGATGACCAAAGCTCTGGGCATAGACGTCCCGGTCATCGCGTGGGGAATCGGAATCGACAGATTAGCTATGTTCAAGCTCGGGATAGACGACATACGCTACCTCTTCAGCTACGACCTCCGCTGGCTGAGGGAAGCGAAGCTGGTGTGGTGATGGGAGATGCCAAAGTTTGACGTGTCAAAGCGGGATTTGGAGAGGCTCGTCGGCAGAGAATTCACGGTCGAGGAGTGGGAAGACCTCTTCCTCTATGCTAAATGCGAGCTCGACGACGTCTGGGAGGAGAACGGTCAAATCTACTTCAAGGCCGACTCCAAGGATACCAACAGGCCCGACCTCTGGAGCGCTGAAGGCATAGCGAGGCAGGTTCGCTGGGCTCTGGGCTTCCGGAAGGGGCTTCCGAAGTATGAGGTCGAGAAGAGCGACGTTACTGTTTACGTTGACGAAAAGCTGAAGGACATCCGTCCCTACGGTGTCTACGCCATAGTTGAGGGACTCAGCATCGATGAGGAGGCCCTCAGGCAGATGATCAACCTCCAGGAAAAGGTCGCCCTCACCTTCGGAAGGAGGAGAAGGGAAGTCGCAATAGGAATCTTCGACTTCGACAAGGTGAAGCCTCCGATATACTACAGAGCGGCGGAGAAGACCGAGAAGTTCGTCCCGCTGGGCTTCGAGGAGGAGCTCACGCTGGAGGAAATCCTTGAGAAGCACGAGAAGGGCCGTGAGTACGGCCACCTCATCAGGGACAAGCCCTACTACCCGCTCCTCGTTGACAGCGAAGGCAACGTTCTTTCCATGCCCCCGATTATAAACTCCGAGACGACTGGAAGGGTGACGACCGAGACCAAGAACGTCTTCGTAGACATCACCGGCTGGGACTTAAACAAAATCATGCTCGCCCTCAACGTCGTCGTTACCGCTCTGGCCGAGCGCGGCGGGAGGATTAAGAGTGTCAGGGTGGTTTATCCGGACTTCGAAGTTGTGACCCCCGATCTAACGCCCAAGTCCTTTGAGGTCGAGCTGGACTACATAAGGAAGCTCGCCGGCCTCGACCTGAGCGACGAGGAAATCAAGGAGCTCCTTGAGAGGATGATGTACGAGGTCACCCTGGAGGACGGCAAAGCAAAGCTCCTCTATCCAGCCTTCCGCGACGACATAATGCACGCAAGGGACGTTCTGGAAGATGTCCTCATCGCTTACGGCTACAACGAGATCGAGCCTGAGGAGCCGGAGCTTGCCGTTCGGGGTAGGGGGGACAAGTTCGTCGAGTTTGAGGATGCTGTGAGAGAGCTCATGGTCGGCTATGGCCTGCAGGAGGTCATGACGTTCAACCTAACGAACAGGGAGGCTCAATACGAGAAGATGAATCTCCCCTGCGGGGAGCACCCTGAGGAATGCAGGGACTACTTCAGCAACCCGCCGGCCGAGCTCGTTGAGATAGAGAACCCGATAAGCCCGAAGTGGTCCGCCCTTAGAAGCTGGCTCCTTCCAAGCCTGCTCGATTTCCTGAGCCAGAACACCCACGAGGAGTACCCGCAGAGGCTCTTTGAGGTCGGAAAGGCCACACTCATTGACGAGAGCAGAGAGGCAAAGACCATCAGCGAGAGCAAGCTCGCGGTCGCACTCGCTCACCCGCGCGTGACATTCACGGAAGCCAAAGAAATCCTCGACAGCGTGATGCGCCATCTCGGCTTTGAATATGAGCTCGAAGAAGTCGAGCACCCGAGCTTCATACCGGGCAGGGCCGGAAGGATAGTCGTGAACGGAGAAACCATCGGGGTTATCGGCGAGGTGCACCCGGGAGTGCTGGAAAAGTGGGGAATTGAGATGCCCGTTGCGGGCTTTGAGCTGTTCCTCCGGCCCCTCTACACGGAGCCCTACCTTTAATCCTCTTTTGCACTTTTTTTGAGCATCTCGTACATCAGCTCAAAGTTTGTTATGT
>JAGHBN010000024.1 GCA_021160985.1 Thermococcus sp. | reverse complement strand
AGTTTGGGGCGAAGGGTATCGTCATGGGCGACTCCCTCGGCCAGGTGGCGAGCCAGACCCTTGAAAACATGTACATCGTCAGCCAGGCGAGCGACCTGCCGATTTACAGACCGCTCATCGGCCTCGACAAGGAGGAAATAGTGGGCATAGCCAAGAGGATAGGCACCTTCGAGCTTTCCACCCTCCCGGAGGACGAGATTCCATTCATCCCGAAGCACCCTGTGATAAGGGGCTCATGGGAGGAGTTCAAGAAGCTCTACAGGGCAGTCTTTGGAGAAGAGCCGAAGAAGAGGGAGTGCTGAGGTGGTGGCATGGAGTTTTCCAAAGTGCTCGCATACCTGGGCGTCTCCTTCCCCATAATCTTTACCGTGGGACTGCTCATCGTCCTGAGCCAGAACCCTTGGTTCTCGTTCACCGACAACGCGCTGAGCGACATGGGTTCGATAAAGAACCCCGTGAACTACTACTTTAACGGCTTCATAATGCTGCTCGCAGTTCTTGGGTTTATAACTTCAATCGGGGCCTTCAAAAACGGTCTCTCATACCTGATGCCCATCGCAATGGTCTTCCTGTTCCTCGTTGGGGTGTTCCCGGAGGAGTACGCGCCGCACGGTCCATCGGCGATTCTGTTCTACGTCCTCGCTTTAGCGGACATAGCGGTCATTGGAATAAAGCTAGGAAGAAATGGAGTCTCTGTAGGTCATGCTTGGAGCCTCCTGGCGGTCATGACCTTTGCTTTGATGGTCTACCTCGTTAAGGCCAGGGTGTTCAAGGGGCTCGCGGTTCCGGAGCTGGTTGGGGCGGCAACGATACTGGCGTGGTTCGTCTACATCGGGCTGCTCCAGCTCAGGGGTATAGAAGTTTAGTATTAGAAGGGTTGCTTGAGAGCGTCCCTTGTTGAGAAAACATTTTTAAGCGTAAGTTAGTTCATAAGGATTATATTGGGGATGGAACATGCAGAGAAAGATCTTGATGGTATTCGCTGTTCTCGTAATTGTCATAGCAGGTGGTGTTATTTGGGTTGTGTCAGCAAACCCTAATGAGGTTTCAGCACCGCTCATCCCTAAAGAAAAACTACAGCAGTATGGATATGTCCAGATTGATGAGGAAGAAACTGATAAAAAGATCTCAGACTTCCCGGAGGTTATCCTCATACAGCACTTGGTAGTTTACGAGAATTCTCGTGTGAGAGAAGATATAAAGAGAAAGACTCTGGGAATGGTGGATAAGTCTGTGATGCTTTTCTTTGCGGTCAAGGCAGATATAGCTCCAGATTTGGATAATCTCCCGTTGGTCAAAGATTATGTTATGAAAGAAGCTGAAAAGACAGCAAAAGAATACTTTGAACAAGAACTGAAAAAGTATGGTCTAACGAATATTCAACTTGTAGAAGAGCGTGAAATTATTGTGAACACCGGAGAAACGGCAAAGGTGTTTGTTTATTCCGCTGAATATGAGATTCCCCCAATCTCATTTGATCTTACACATGACAGGACTATTTCCCTTGAGGCAGGTTCGCTTAAAGTCACGGGAGTCCTTGCAATTTGGCATCATGGGGATTACATCATGCTTGCTGGAGGGGCCTACCCAGGGGAGAATTACGTCAAAACATTCCGTGAGAGAATTACCGAGGCCATTGAAGTTACAGTTAACATAAATCTTGGCCTTCAGCCCGAGAAATATGAAAAAGAAATTATGGATCTCATTAAAAGCACAGAATAATAAAGTTTGCTATCCAAGCATAAGTAGCGCTCTCTGAGGAAAGTAATTGATCTTTCCCGGGTGTTAATAGAGTAATCTCTCTAGAACTACAGGAATCTTGGCAGGGCATATGGATGCCAATTGGGAATAAGAATCCCAAAGCAGGGTTGCAGAATGGTTTCAAACCCCAAGTTGAGGAAAGCTTCATATGCGGCCCTTTCCTTTTCCCAACCATGAAAGCCGTTGCACTGCTCAGCTCGGGCATAGACTCACCGGTCGCGATTTATTTGATGCTCACGAAGGGCGTTGAAGTGACCCCCGTGCACTTCAGGCAGAGCGACAAAAAGGAGTCCAAAGTCCGGGAGCTCTACGAAGTCCTCAACAAGTACGGAAAGCTGAACGAGCCTGTAATCGTTGATGCCTGCGAGGAGCAGGCCCCAGTCTTCTCGAAACTGGCGGAGATAGGAAAAGGGAAGTGGACGTGCCTCTTCTGTAAGTGGACGATGATAAGGAAGGCCTGCAGGATAGGGCACGAAATCGGGGCGAGGGCATTAATCACGGGCGACAGCCTCGGCCAGGTTGCAAGCCAGACCCTCGACAACCTTCTCGTGATAAGCACCGCCAGCGATTTACCGATTCTGCGGCCGCTGATAGGCCTCGACAAGGAAGAGATAGTGAGAATAGCGAAGGAGATAGGAACTTTCGAGATAAGCATCGAGCCTGAGGAGCCGTGCCCCTTCGTGCCGAAGTACCCGATAGTCAGAGGCTCCCTCGGCGAGTTCGAGAAGATAAAAGAGAGGCTTGTTAAGGAAGGAGTGCTTTAATTCCCAATTCTGTCCATAACCGCCCGTTTTAGGAAAGTTTTTAAGGTTCTTTCTTCATTCGTTTCCGGTGACGGCAATGAACGTGTTTAAGGGCACTCTCGAACTGTTCGAGAAGTACAAGCCGACCCCCCTGGTCAGACTCTCAGCAGAGAGGGGGGATGTCTTTTGCCAAGTTAGAGTTCTTTAACCCGTTCAGCAGGAGCATAAAGGACAGAACCGTTTTTAACATGCTTACAAAAGCTAAGGAGCGCGGGGAGGTCAACGGCACCGCCCTTTTTGAGGCGACCTCCGGCAACGTCGGAATCGCCATGGCTGCCCTGAGCAGCGTTTTTGGCGTCAGGTTCAGAGCATACCTGCCAAAGCCGACCCCGAGGGCCACGCAGGTTCTCTTAAAGGTTCTCGGTGCAGAGGTCGTCATGACGGACTTCGAGACGATAGACCAGACCATGGTGCGCTTTGTGCAGGAAGAGGCCAGGGAAGCCGGTGCGGTGAACCTCAACCAGTACGAAAACGACGATAACTTTGAGGCGCACTACCGCTCCACGGCCAGAGAAATCGAGGAACAGCTGGAGAGCGTAGGCAGGGAGCCGGACGTGCTGATAGCGGGCATAGGAACTTCGGGCCACATAGCGGGCATAGCGAGCTACCTGAAGGAGCGCTACGACACGGAGGTCATCGGCGTTGTCCCAGCGAAGGGAGAGACGATACCGGGAATTAAGAGGCTGGAAACGAAGCCCAAGTGGTACTTCCAGACAGAGATAGACCGCGTGGTGGAAATAACGAGAAACGAGGCGATAGAAGGAGCAATCCGCGTCGCCAGGAAAGACGGCATCCTCATAGGCCTGAGCTCGGGAGCAGTGTTCAGGGCGTACGAGAAGCTCGCAGAAGAGCTTGGCGAGAAGACCTACGTCCTCATATTCCCGGACGATGGGTTTAAATACGTCGAGGCCTTTGAGGGCTACCTGGGGATAACATGAAGCGGCTTGCCCTCGCCACTCTCCTTCTTTCGCTCAACGGGATAATGCTCCTGTACTACGCCTACGCCCTAAGCTCGCCCGTTTACCTGACATTCGCCCTCCTGAGCCTTCTGCTAGCCTACGGCGTTGGGCGCGAGAGCAGAACCGCGATAAAGGTCGCCCTCATCTACGCCGCGGTGGAGTTCTTCTTTGCACTGCTGTTCCTGATGACGGGTAACGTATTCTCTGCCGTTGATGCCGCAGTGAGCTTCTTCATAATGCACGACATTATGGGGTACATCAAGGAAGTTGCGGGCGAAGAAGAGACCGAAGACGTTGATTAAACGCCTTGCAATGCCCCGGAGCACAACCTTAAACCACACCAACAAACCGACGTTTTGAATTTTCGAGCCTTTGCAGGTGTCGGAAAGGCGCTAAGAATGATTCCTCCTCCCAATAGGGGCATGTTTATAAGGACAAATTGTCTAATAGATAACGAACAACGGTAGCCAGGAGGACGAAGAATGAAGAAGTCCCTTCTAGTTCTCCCCGTTCTGGCCGTTATTCTGGTTGGCATCGCGGTTATCGGGTTTTCGGAGAATGGCACTCCCAAAGAAGCCCAAAAAATAGATGACAGCGTTTCTCTCCACGTGCGCTTTGCGGTATGGACTGGGAAAGAGATTATCGTTGGAGCCGTTCTTTTCGTTGAGGAAGAGAATTCCAATGAGTTCCGGATTTACAGAATCTCAGGGGATAAGAAAGAGGTCGCTTTGAGAATCCCAATCGGAGATATGCCAGTTCCCGGCGACACTGCCGTTTGGACTGAAAAGGAAATCCTGATCTTCGGGGGGACCGAAAATGAAGGAACTGCGTATCAAACACCCGATGTGTATTCGTACAATCCGGACACGAATCAGCTCAGGCTTTTGAACGCTTCCCTGCCTTACCCCAATTCCGGCAAAGCGGCCCTATGGGACGGGCGACATGTTTATCTCTTTATACGACCTGACCGGTCGGAGGAAAAGTTCGTTTACATGTTTGACCCGAAAATGGGGAGGTTTGAAAAGTTAAATGTCACGTATCCGGAGGGATTTGGCAACCCTGGGACATGTGTCTACTCAACGGTATGGTATAAGGGCCTCGGCTATCTGGTCTTCAGGGATAAAATTGCAGTGTTTGACCCCAGTTCACTCTCGTTCAGGTGGTCCAACGCAACTTTGCCCACGGAGTACTACGCCCGCAGTGCCGTGGCCACGGAGGAGGGCATTTTCATATTCGGCGGCTTCCTCACGTGGGACGACTTCAGCAGGGAGATCTTCAAATTCGTTCCAGAGAAGAATTCGGTGGAGAAAATGAAGAGTGAGCTCCCATTCGGCGTTGCTCAGGCCCCGGCCGTTTGGGACGGAAGGCGCGTGTACATAATAGGCGGCTACAGTAACGGCAGAGAGGTTAATGCCATAATCCCGTACGATTATAGGGCGGACAGGGTTGGAAGGTAGCTTTATCGGGCCCAACGGCTAGTGGAGACAAAGAATTGGTCACGAAAGGGCCATGCCACGAGAGCGCCAAAATTGCAGAAAACAGTGAAAAACAAAAGGCACCGATTGGCAGTCAGTTCCGAGGAACTGCTTCAGTTTTCCTTCTTCGGCTCCTTGAGGATTATTCTGGCGTCAACAACAACGGCGCCCTTGCCCTTCTCGTAGACGAAGACCGGGTTGAGGTCCATCTCCTTGATGTAGTCCCTGAGGTCGTCAACAAGTTCGCTGACCTTGAGGAGCATGCTGACTATCGCATCTATGTCCGCTGGTTCTTCACCGCGGGCGCCGGCCAGAATCGGGTAGCCCTTGATCTCCTGAATCATCTTCCTGGCGTCGCGCTCGGTTATCGGGATTATGCGGAAGGTGACGTCCTTGAGGACTTCGACGAAGATTCCGCCGAGACCGAACATTATCGCGTGGCCGAACTGCGGGTCCTCGGTAACACCGATGATAATTTCCCT
>JAGHBN010000125.1 GCA_021160985.1 Thermococcus sp. | reverse complement strand
ATGTTGGCGGTGTCGAAGAGCAGCCTTCCGATGGTGGTGCTCTTTCCGTGGTCGACGTGGCCTATAAACACAATGTTAATGTGTGGCTTCTCCTTAGCCATTTTCAAACACCTCCTATATTTTGGTCTAGTCTCGTTGACTAGGATGGCTTTTTAAATCTTTCGAACCTCGGCCCCCTCGGGCGGGAAACCCGCCTTTTTCGGGGAGGCCTCATGAGTTCCGTGGCTAAGTTACGAAGCGGGTTTAAAAAGTTAACTACTCACATTTCCGCATTCAAAACTCGAGTAAGGGGAGCGCGGACACCGGTACACATTTTTAAGGGACGACTCTAAATACATAAGGGGAAAAACATGAGCGAGATGATAAAACTCGCCCGGAAGTTCTATCTCGACGAATATGCAGATTCCGTTCTCTACGCCCAGCTGGCGAAGGTTGAGAAAGACCAGCGGATAAAGGAGGAGTTCCTCAGGCTGTCCAGCATAGAATCAAAGCATGCCCGCTTCTGGCACGACTTCATAAAGCGCCACGGGGGAGAGGTTCCAAAGCCCTCCGTGAGGAGGTTCACGGTATTCGGCGTCAAACTCCTCAGGAAACTCCTCGGGCCGGGCTCCGTAGCCTCGCTCCTTGAGATGGGTGAAAACAGCGCCATACAGAAGTACTTCAAATACCTGACGGCGTACGCCAATAACCTCAGCGAAGAAGAGCTTGAGGAGCTGAAGGCGGTTATACTCGATGAGATTGAACATGAGAAGTTCTTCTACGAGAGCAAGAAGAGGTTCCATGCCGAGAACGTCAGGGACTTTGTCCTGGGGATGAACGACGGTCTGGTTGAAATCCTTGGTGCGGTTACCGGTCTCTCCGCCGTCTACCCCAACAGCCCCAAGCTGGTCGGTATAAGCGGCCTCATCGTTGGCGTTGCCGGGGCGCTCTCGATGGGAATAGGCGCGTTTATCTCGGTCCGCTCCCAGAGGCAGGTGAACGAGAGCATACGCGGGAGAATGGAGGTTCTCTTCAGGGTCTCCCCGGAGAAAATCGTGGAGGAAATAAAAGGAAGGCTTGTTGAAGGTGGTGTCCCGGAGGAGATAGCGGAGAAAACCGCCAGGGAGCTCGCCGGCAAGGGGGAAGCCGTGATGAAGCTCCTTGTACCTGAGAGTGAGGAGAACGAGCTCCGCTCCGCGCTCTACACAGGGCTGGCTTATCTCCTTGGAGTGGCGTTTCCGGTAACGCCGTATTTCCTCGCGTCCAGCTCGCTCGTGGCGCTCCCGTTCTCTATACTGCTGGCGGGCTCAGCGCTCGCGATAGTGGCGACGCTTATTTCGCTCCTCTCGGGAATCTCCGTAAAAAAGAAGGTCGCAGAGATGGTGGTTACTGGCCTCGGCGCGGCGTTCCTGAGCTACCTCTTCGGAAGGCTCATGGAGACTCTATTCCACGTCTCGGCGCTTTAAACGTAGAGCACCTCGATACCGACTCTCTCTGCCACTCTTCCCTGTTTTTCGTCACTCGTGGCCAGTGTTCCATATCTGATGGCTTGAGCTACATAGAGGGCGTCGTAAATTGTGATTTTGTGGTTGACTGCTATCTCCTTTGATTTCTCTAAATACTGTATTCCGCTCTCAAAAACGACGACATTTGGAAGGGCGTCTATTACCTTCGACCTCTTTTTGAACTCCTCTTGGGATATCTCGCCGTAAAGGACGTAATGCTTCCAGAGGGCGTTTGAAACCTCTGCCAGGGCATAGTCAAGGGAGACAACGTCCCTCAAAAGCAAATCCTCCACTTGTTCCCACCCAGGTTCGAGGAGGACGTACTTTGCAAGGACGGAGGCGTCAATTACTATCACGGTCATCCCTCACGTATCTCTTTGCGGTTCCCCCCTCGGCGGGGGTTCCCCCAGCGAGAAGCTTGTGCATCATCTCGATGGTTCCTTTCTTTTCTTCCTGGCTTATCCTCGAAGCTATGAACTTCCTTATTTCTTCGCTCCAGTTGATATCATACTTTTTCATTTTGGCTTTCAGCTCGTCCGGGATACGGACACTTATCACGGCCATTCAACCACCATTTACATCATCGTATTACAGAGATATAAACATTACTGTCACACCTTCACGTACTTCCAGTGCCCCTTCTTAAACGCCCACCAGAAGAGGGCCGCGGTGGTGAAGGTTTCGAGGCTCATTGCTATCCAGGCCGCTATAACGCCCAAGCCCTCAAAGGTGAAGCCCGGAAAGGCTATGCCGAGTATCTCAAACGGAGGTATAGTAAAGCCAAACCCGAGGAGATAGGCGGGCACTATGCGGAAGAGGAGCTTGCTGACGGCGGTAATGTACATCGGCGTCTTTGTGTCCCCGGCTCCCCTCAGTGCACCACCGAGGACGAAAACCCAGCCGAGGGGAATCTCGCTTATGCCGACGATTATGAGGTAGATGCTCGCCAGCCTCAGGACTTCACCGTAGTTCGGGTCGCTCGGGCTTATGAAGGGCATGACCAGGTAGCGCGGGAACGCTATCAGGACGAACGCCATGACCGCCATAAAGACACTGACCATCTTGAGGGCCTCGTAAACTGTTCTCTCAGCCTTCTCCGGGTCACC
Organism: Thermococcus sp.; assembly: GCA_021160985.1. Taxonomy (GTDB): domain Archaea; phylum Methanobacteriota_B; class Thermococci; order Thermococcales; family Thermococcaceae; genus Thermococcus. Next base: position 10,321 of record JAGHBN010000125.1, on the reverse strand, counting down.
TTCTCCGAGGCTCTGGCCGACCAGAGCTGAAGCCGCTACGTTGAAGCCGAAGGCTGGCATGTAGGCTATGCTCTCAACGCGGAGGCCGACCTGGTGTGCAGCGAGCGCAACAGTCCCAAAGCGGGTCACTATGCTCATGTAGAGGAAGTTGTAGAAGCTGAATATTCCGCGCTCGATCATGGCGGGGATTCCTATGCGCAGTATCCTCGCCACCATCTCCGGGTGGAAGCTCCAGCTCGGCTTGAACTTGAGGACGAGCTTCCCGCTCCAGAGGAGGTAAAGGCCGATGAGGAATGAGAGGGTTATTCCTATACCGGACGCCCAGGCCGCACCGACTGGGCCGAGTCTGGGGAAGCCGAACTTTCCGAACACCAGGAGGTAGTCAAAAACCGCGTTTATCACGTTCATAAGGATGCCAAGCTTCATGGGTGTCTTCGTGTCCCCGGCGCCCCTCAGGGCCGAGAAGGCAGTAAAGCCCGCAAACCGGATCGGGTAGAAGGCGAACAGCACCTTGATGTACTGGTATCCGAGCTCAACAACGTCCTCGCTCGCGCCCATTATCCTCAGGATATCGTCGCCGAAGAACCAGCCGAAGAGCATGACCGGGACACCGAGGAGAACCGACAGGTAGAGGCTTTGCTCAAGGGTAAGGGTGGCGCTCTCATCGTCTTTCGCTCCCACGAACCTCGCCACAAGCGCGAGGGTTCCAGTTGCGACTGCTGTCATAATCGGCATCATGAACCAGCTCACCTGCCCGCCGAGGCCGACCGCGGCCAGGGCAAGCGCTCCGAGCTGGCCGACTATCATCATGTCCACTAGGTTGAGGAGTGTCTGGGATATGTTGCCCATTATCGCGGGCCATGCGAGCTTCCAGAGGCGTCGCTGGTTCTCATTTAGACGCAGCATTAAGACGTCCCTCTAAACGATAAAACTGCCGTAAGAACTTAAAAGGATTATGGTCTGCCGTGTTATTTAGCATACATACCGAGAAAAGCAGAACTAAAGGAAAAGAGAAGGATTCAGAGGAGGTTCCTCTTCTTCTTCCACTTGTGTGACCAGCTGTACTTCCTCATTCTCCTGCTCCTGCCGAAGCCGCAGGAAGCGCAGTAGCCCTTCTTAACGTTGAAAGCTCTTCTTCCGCAGCGCCTGCACCTGATGTGAGTTGGAGTGCGGTTCCTCCTTCCCTTCGGCTCCGTTCCGCTTCCCATGGTACCACCTCGCTAGGCCGCTAATTCACTCAACTTCAACCGGAGAGATCGCCAGGACGTTGTCTCCCCTGATGACGATTTTACCGTACCTCTTAACTTCCTCGCCTTCCTGTATAAGAGCGGCATCGGCGAGGACAACGTTCAGGTGTATGTCATAACCGATGAGCTTGCCTCTAAACTCCGAGCCCCTCTTCAGGAGCACGAGCACGTCCTTGTCAAGCGACCTGTGGATAACATCAAGTGGTCTTTCCGCCATTTTCACGCACCTCCAAATAATCAAAGCTCGTAACGATAACGAAGGAAACGGTTTATAACTCTTTCCCCATTTGGGAATCAAAAATCACGAAACCTATAACCTGCCAGTCTCCCCCAAGGACCTGCGCATTAAATGGGAAATTTACGTGTATTTTAATAGTAATTTTATTACAATGTATTTTATTCCTAATTTTGACGTCTTAACATGACCAAATACTTAAATACTGTTGAATTGTTAACTCCAACTGATAACCTACCATAGGGGGAGTCTAATGACACAAAAGGTAGTGTGGTTTCTACTTGGAGTTCTAGCAGGGAGCTTGTTTTTTGTTTCAGCGTACCCAACAGGAGAAAACCAACCCCATGACAGACCAATCTTTCGGAAGGTTGACAACACCGTGCCAGTCTACCACATCGGAGAGGGGGCTTCCCAGTATTTCATGAGGGCGACAAAACTGACTGAGTTCCAGAGAATCAAAACTCCCCCACATCCTGGTAGTAGAGGGCCGGTACGCAGGGAACAACACTCAGATTAAAGAGTTCATAAGAGAAGAAGTCCTTTCCGGGATTCCCGTAATAGCAGTCGACAACCCTGAGCTGCTCAGAGGTATTTTCGATGGTCAGTTCTACCCGAGGGTGGTGGACGGACAAAAGCCGGATGGTACCCCTATCGGAAAGGAGTATGTCTACGGCTACGTGACCTATCCGCTTCCCGACGGCAGGCTGATAAGCAGGGTTTTCATATCTTTGGATCCAAGTCCCGAAGCAATTAAAGATGCATACGAATGGGCCCTCGCAAACCTTCAGCCGGAGGCCGGATCTCTCGAAGTGCAGTCACTCTCCTCCGGGGCTTACTGGAATTATCAAAGCCAGCTTGATATCACAACTGGGAATGGCTGGAAACCCCATGTAGGCTCAACATTAGGACAATATACTACAAACTCATAGATGACGGGTCTACAACCTACGACTGGTACAGCGTACGTGTGAGACAGCAGTCAGTTCCGGGCAAAGAGTTATGGAGTGACTCGGACTGGAGAACGGCCGATCTCTACACCTGGATAGACGCCGATTATTACAGCGACAGGGGATTTCTTTCAGAGTATGCCCCGACTACAACTTCTGGAACCTCGACGGTCGGGGTTTCAGTCGGCGTTTCTGCCGGTGAAAATGGGACCACGGTTAGTGCCTCATTGTCTTGGAGCTACTCAGTCCCTGATGTGTTCGTTCATGATAAGAGTGACTATTCGTTGGAACTTGCAAAATGGCGGCATGATGTTGCTGAAGACAAGCCGGTCGGGTCTGAGGCGTATCAGATCGAGCCGGGGGCAACTCTGAGGTTCCCGCAGTCTGGACCCAAAGTGTGGGGAGAGCACTACGGTGTGAAATATGGACGACCCCCTACAACAGTGGAGCGTCTACTTTCACCAACACTCCTTTGCCATTGGTATTACACTTCCGAAGGCTGGATTGAAATGCAAATTTCTATGGGGTAACTCTGCACAGGGTCCTCATTTTTGTCACTTTATCTGTAAAGCCCCCCAAAACCTTTTTATGAAATTGTCCCGCTCAACTCTCAGGTGGTGAGTAATGGGAGAGACACCCGACAAGTACGAGATTCTCCAAGACCTGATGAGGAGAAGGGGCTTTGCATGGGGCAGCTTTGAAATCTACGGTGGTTCACGCGGATTCTACGACTACGGCCCGCTCGGGGCGACGATAAAGAGGAAAATCGAGCGGAAGATACGCGAGGCCTTCCAGAGGGAAGGCTTCTTCGAACTTGAAACGCCGGATATAACCCCTGAGAAGGTCTTTATCGCGAGCGGTCACGTGGAGAAGTTCGTTGACCCCCTCGTCGAGTGTAAGAAGTGCGGTGCAAGGTTCAGGGCAGACCACATCGTTGAGGAAGCCCTGGGGATAGACACCGAGGGCATGAGCGCCGAGCACCTGACCGAACTTATCCGTGAGCACGGGATAAAATGCCCGGAGTGCGGCGGTGAACTCGGTGAGGTCTGGTACTTCAACCTGATGTTCGAGACGAAAATCGGCCCCTACGGCGACCAGAAGGGCTACCTTAGGCCCGAAACGGCACAGGGAATCTTCGTGAACTTCAAGCGCCTCAATGCTTTCGCAAGGAACAAGCTCCCCTTCGGTGTCTTCCAGATTGGAAAGGCCTACCGCAACGAGATTTCCCCGAGGCAGGGGATGCTGAGGCTCAGGGAGTTCACGCAGGCAGAGGCTGAGATATTCTTCAACCCCAAGGAAATCGAACACCCGCACTTCGACGAGGTCAAGGATGAAAAGCTCAGGCTCTACCCCATCGAGCACCAGCTCAAGAACCTCGGCGAGATTGAGCTTACCGCTGAGGAGGCGGTAAAGAAAGGATACATAATGAACACTTTCTTCGCCTACTACATGGTCATGGTCAAGCGCATCCTCCTCGACATCGGCATCCCCGAGGACAAGATACGCTTCCGCCAGCAACTGCCGGAGGAGCGCGCCCACTACTCCCGCGACACCTGGGACGCTGAAATTCACAGCGAGCGCTTCGGCTGGGTGGAGTGTGTCGGAGTGGCCAACCGCGGTGACTACGACCTCAGCAGGCACATGCGCGAGAGCGGGACAGATTTGACCGTTCTCATCCACTACGACGAGCCCAGAATAGTCAAACACCTCAAAGTGAGCCTCAACATGAAGCGCGTCGGGCCCAAGCTGAAGAAGGACGCCAAGAGGATAAATGAGCTCATCCAGAGCTGGGACGAGGAAAAGCTGAGGAACCTGGTCGAAGTCCTGGAGAGGGACGGCAGGATCACCATAGAGGGCTACGAGCTTGAGAGGGACGATTTCATCATAAAAGAAGTCGAAGAAAAGATAACGGGCGAGAAGATAGTCCCGCACGTCCTCGAGCCGAGTTTCGGAATAGACAGGCCGTTCTACCTGCTCCTTGAGAGCAGCCTCGTCATCGAGGAGGACAGAACTTACCTGAGGCTCAAGAAGGACATGGCGCCGATTGAAGTCGCTGTACTTCCGCTCGTCGCCAAGGAGCCCCTCACGAGCATCGCCTACGAGGTCTTCAGGAAGCTCCAGAAGAAGGGCTTCATAGCAGTATATGACGAGAAAGACACCGTGGGAAGGCGCTACATGCGCTACGACGAGATTGGTACGCCTTACTGTGTAACGATAGACAACCAGAGCCTGGAGGACAACACCGTCACGATCCGCGACCGCGACACGAGGGAGCAGACGCGCGTGAGCATTGAGGAGCTCCCGGAGAAGCTCAGGGAGCTGATTTTCGGGGAGTGAAGTGCTACCTCCCACTTTTCCAACTCTCTTTTTGATGGTGTTTCCTATGAAAATCCACCTCATCTACCGCCGTATCCCGAACAGGGTGCTGGAGCGGGAAGACGAGCTCATGGCCGACTTAGGCGACGTTGTAGTCGCGAAGTCCCGCTTCGAGGGTATGCTCGCGCCCCTGAGGGTGGAAGGCATCGAGGTCATCAGGAACGGCTACACCATGGTCTACTTCGCATTCATCGGGGAGAACTACGACGTTTTGAAGGTCTACGACGAGAGGGGCAACTTCAGGGGGCTTTACGTAGACGTTCTGGCATACACAAAGCGCGATGGGAACACTATAGAGATGCTCGACCTTTTCCTCGACATTTTCATCTTTCCGGACGGCAGGGCATTTCTCCTCGACGAGGACGAGCTGGAGATGGCCCTCAACTACGGGCTGATTGACAAAGAGACCTTCGACTTCGCCTACCGGGTAGCGAGGGAAATAATGGAGAAGATCCGTAGCGGCCAGTTCCCGCCGGAAGTGGTATGGAAATATTAGGGCGGGCTCGGCAGGGAGTCGAGGAGTATGTTGGTGTAGGCGACCACGTGGGAGGCGAGGTAGCTCTTTTCCCCCACGCTCACCCTCTCAGCTATCCCGTCAAGAAAAGCTTCATCTTCTGCATCCAGCCCTTTATGATCTCCAAGCACAAAAGCTACGTTGCCGGAGAACTGAACATCCTTCACCGGCTTTCCCTCCTCGTGGAGGTAGTATAAGGTCGAGTTCTTGAGGGTGAGCCGTATCACGTCTTCAAAAGTCCTGTTGCTGATGTAGAGGCCCGGATAAACCTCGACTTCCTTTCCGGGCTCCCTCAGCCCCTCACCCATCTTGAGGGCTTTCATTATGAGCTTGGCAGTACTCCTCTCATCTGGATTGAGCCTGACCTTTAGCTCCGGCCCCTCAAAGCGTATGGCCTTCGGTGGGTCTGGTGGCCCGTATAGGAGGAGCCAGACGCGGACGTTTTTTCGAAAGCCGTGAGAGAGCAGAAAAGCCGAGTTGAGAAACCTGCATAGGACGTCTATCCTGCCGCTCGTCCCGGGAAGGTCGCTCAGCTTGAAGTCCGCCCTCGTGTGGGCCTCGTTGGCCTTGATTATGAAAGTCCTCATGGAGGCAGATATGCAAAGGGGTTTAAAGGCTTGGTCCCAAGTGGTGCCGGTGGTGGGATGAAGTTCCTGAAAGACACCAAGGACGGGGCACTCCTACTTATATACGTCCAGCCGAAGGCAAAGAAGAACGGGATTGAAGGCGTTGACGAGTGGCGCGGGAGGCTTAAGGTTAGAATCCAGGCCCCTCCCGTCGAGGGAAAGGCGAACAGGGAAGTGGTAAAGTTCTTCTCCAAGATGCTGGGGGCCGACGTCGAGATAGTTGGGGGCGAGACTTCTCGGGAGAAAACCCTCCTGATCAGGGGCCTTTCGGCCGAAGAAGTCCGTAAAAAACTTGGACTTTAATGTTCACGTCTGTACTAAACTATTTTTTGGATATCAGCCGTGGACACCTTTTTTGAGAGCAACATTTAAATTTATGAACTTTTCTTCACCTGCGGGTGGTTTGTATGAAGCGGCTCACGCTGGCGGAGGCAAGTGCTATATTAATCGGGACTCAAATAGGGGCGGGAGTTCTGGGCCTGCCGTACGCGCTTAAGGACACCGGCTTTGGAGGAATAGTAATCATCATCGCCGTCGGCATTCTCACGCTCCTCACGGCCCTTTTTGTGCTCGAGCTGGCCGTCCAGAAGGAGGGAACCCTAACTTCACTCGCGCGCGACACGCTCGGGGAGGCGGGCGGCTGGATGATGCTCGCGAGCATATCCGTCCTCAGCTACGGTGCGTTGATAGCGTACATTGCCGGAAGCGGCGACATCCTGTCCTCCCTGCTCGGAATCAACAAACCCATCTGTGCCGTGGTTTTCTGGGCCATTATGAGCGGAATCGTGCTGAGGGGTCTTAAGGCATCGGGCGAGGCGGAGCTGATGCTCAACTTCCTCCTGCTCGGCGCACTGACGGTTGCCGTGATCCTGATGCTCCCTAGGGTGGACGTCGAAAACCTCACAACCGTTGACACCTCAGCCTTGGTCTCCGGTGTAGGCGTTGCAATCTTTGCCTACGTCAGCCACATGGTCGTCCCTGAGATGTACAAAGGCCTTGGAAGTGCGGAGAAGACCAAGAAGGCCGTCCTCATAGGCTACCTCGTGCCCATGGCGTTCTACGCCCTCTTCGTCCTGGCCTTTGTCGGCGCGCTGGGAGGAAACACCCCTCAGCTGGCCACCTCGGCCCTCGAAGAATATTACGGGGGCATGGGAAAGGTTCTTGGTCTCGTCCTCCCGCTTGCGGCCATAAGCACGAGCTACATCGGCGTAGGCTTTGCGCAGATGGACAACCTCAGGGAGGCATTCAAGCTGGACAAGAGAAGTGCATGGCTCCTGACGGTCGTTCCGCCTCTGCTGATATACTTTGCTGGTCTGAAGAGCTTTGTAAGTGCACTATGGCTCGCCGGAACGTTTGGTGGCCTCCTTTATGCGGGAATTCTGCCAGTGGCAATGTACGTCAAAACGAGAAAGTTCCACGCCCCAAAGTGTGTGGGGATTCCCCACGGCGTTGCTTACTTCACGGGAGCGATTTTCTTCCTGATCTTTGTTTATTCGGTGGTATCGCTGGTCTGAACTTTCCTTATTTCTCCACTTAACCGCCAGAAATTCCTCAAGCGTGGATTCGAGTCAGGTGAAACCGCTAACCCCCACTTTTTTTAACTGCACTCCAGAGACATGTCCAAATCGGAGGGGCCAACTTTTTAACCCCATCCTCAATTATGAACATAGATGGTCAAATAGGGGGGAGAGTGTTGAACAGCTCTCAGGTAATTGGAGTTGGGATAATAACCGGCGCATACTCTCTCATGCTCTTTCTCCTCTACAAGTCAAAGAAGACAATCGAAGAGATGAAAAAGGCAAGAGAATCGCGCAGGAGACGCAGGATAAAGCAAAAAATCAACTCGGTAATGCACGCTGTAATTGAGAGGAGGCGGTAGAATGGAGGCTGAAATCGGGCTTTCAAGAGGACTCTCAATGTGGCACCTCATGATGATGGGCATGGGCATGATGATCGGGGCCGGAGTGTTCGTGGCGACGGGAATCTCGATAGGCTTCGCCGGTCCCGGTGGGGTTCTCGTGGCCTTTGCCCTCAACGGCCTCGTAGCGCTTTTCTCGGCGATGTCCTTTGCGGAGCTGGCTTCTGCGCTTCCAACGGCCGGAGGGGCCTACACCTACATAGACGAGGCGTTTAAGGGTTTAATCGGCTTCATCTCGGGCTGGCTCAACTGGTTCGCCCTCACCGTCGCGGGGAGCCTCTACGCCATAACCTTTGCAACTTACACGGTCTTCCTCCTCGAGGGGACGGAGTGGTTCTCGTCCCTCGGCGTTGAGAGCGAACTCGTGATAAAAGCCCTTGCGCTCCTGATAATAGCGGTCTTCGTGGTTATCAACTACATCGGCGTTTCCGAGACGGGCAACATCGAGAACTTAATCACCATCGGACAGATGTCAACTCTCCTCTTCATCGGCGCCTTTGCGGTGTTTTACACCATCCTCCACCCGGAGAGGCTTTCTCACTTCAGCAACTTTGTTCCCAACGGCTGGGCCAAAGTTCTGGCCGCTATGGGCTTCACATACGTCGGCTTTGAGGGATATGAGGTCATAGCACACGCCGGCGAAGAAGCCTTCAACCCCAAGGAGAGCATACCCAAGGCAATACTCTACTCCGTCATAGCGGTGACCACCACGTACCTTCTCTTTGCCTTTGCAGCAATAGTTGGGGCCGACGTTTCTCCTGAGAACTTAACGGCGTGGTTCGCCTCCCATGGGGCAGTTGGCATGGGCGAGGCAATAAAGGACCTCATGCCCTACGGCGGCCTTCTGATAACGCTCGCGGCTATTTTCTCCTCGACTTCAGCACTCAACGCCACCATCTATTCCTCAACAAGGGTTCTCTTTGCGATAAGCCGCGACGGGAAGCTACCTCGCTTTATCTCAAAGATTCACCCCGTGAGGAGGGTTCCCCACATAGCGCTCGCCCTTTCCTCAGTTATCATCGTGACGGTTGCAATGGCGCTGCCGATAGAAGATGTTGCCGCGAGCGCGGACATAGTCTTCCTGCTGATATTCCTCCTCGTCAACGCCGCCGTGATAAAGATAAGGCGTGAGAGGGGGAATGAGCTTGATTATGGCTTCATGATGCCTTACTTCCCGTTCATTCCCCTCGCGGCCATAGCCCTCCAGGGAGTCCTTTCCATATGGATCTTCGATGTGAGCCCAACTGCATGGTTCATAACGCTTGGATGGCTGGGCATAGGCCTAGCACTCAGCTTCCGCTACAGTGAAGCAAGAGAGGTTAAGGAGGTTCCAGAGCGGGAAGTCGTCTTCGGCGAGTGGTTGCCAGAAGGCTACAAGATCCTTGTGGCCGTTTCAAACCCCAAGAACGCCCAGTACCTCGCCAGGGTCGGAGAGACCATAGCGCGGGCCAAGAACGGCGAGCTGGCCCTCGTGAGCGTCGTCACAGTCCCGGAGCAGACGCCCCTCGATGAGGCTCCTCGGTTTGCAGGGCCCGCTCTGGAACTGCTCAGGAAGGTGAGGGAAGGGCTTAAGGGAGACGTGAACGTGAGGGGCGTGGTCTACTATGCCCACAGCGTTTACAGGGGAATACTGAGTGCCATAAGGAACAAGAACGCCGATCTGCTCGTGCTCGGCTGGAGGGGACGTTCAAGGCTTGGATACATCTTCGGCAGCAACCTCGACAGGCTCGTGGAAGCACCGTGTGACGTGCTCCTCGTCAAGCCTGGGGAGGGTGAAGAGATCAAGAGGATCCTGTTCCCGACATCTGGTGGGCCGCACAGCCTTTTAGCGGCGGAGATAGCGAGGATATTCGCCCTCGAAAACAACGCGAGCGTTACGGTGCTGTACGTGGATACTGAAGGGACGGAGAGAAAGAGGATAGAGCGCCGTCTTGAGCCAGTCATGAAGCTCCTGAACGGGGCAAGGAGTACATTAAAGGTCGTCCGCTCCAGCGACCCCAAGACCGCGATACTTTCAGAGTGCCGGGGCCATGACCTCGCCATAATGGGCGCCTCGGAGGGCTCAATTTTCACCAAGAGCCTGTTCGGAGAACTGCCAGTCGAGGTGGCAAAGAAGTGTGAAAAGACAGTCTTCCTGGTCAAGAAAGACCTCGGGAGGCGCTCCTGGCTCAGAAGGTGGATTGGATAACAGGCAGAAAATCCTCCCTCTAAATAATCTTTATTTCCATGATCCACATTTTTGTTTAAAATTTTTAGTTTAATTAGTTTAAATTAATAGAACAGAAAGAAAATCACCTCAAAATCCCCAAGCTTTTGTTCGTCTTCTTTATACTCTCCCACTTGTCGGCGAGCTCGAACATGGCCCTTATCGCGTCTATGTTCTCCGGCACAACGTCGCTCTCCTGGTGGACGGCCTGGATGTAGAAGAGCCTGTTCCCGCGGACGCTTATGCTCTCCT
>JAGHBN010000072.1 GCA_021160985.1 Thermococcus sp. | reverse complement strand
GCTCCAGCTCCCTTACCCAAAACTCGTCCTTTCCAGCGAAGCCGAGCCAGCCCCTTCCGTCTTTTCCTATTATCCCGGCTATCCTTGGGGTGTTGTAGTCGTCCCTCTCGTAGTCGAGCGCGTCTAACACGTGAATCATGGCCTTCTTTGGGCTTTCCCACTCGAGGGCCTGGGCGATGAAGTCCGTCTGGAGGCCGTTCGTGAGGACGGCGTACTCATCGAGGAGCCTCACGACCGGGTAGCTGACGTAGGGGTTTTCAGTTTCCGTGAGGTTCTCTATGTAGGCGGCGTTTTCCCTCACGATTGCCCTTCTCCTTGGGAAGGAGCGGGAGCAGAGGAGATAGAAGGCGAAGGGCCTGTCGTTCATCAGTCCGACCCCGAGGGTTCTGCCCGTGTAGGTCACGTTACCACCTCCTCAAGCCTCTCCTCTTTGAGGGCGAGGTTTATCTCGCGCGCTATCCTCCTGCCCATGCTCATAGGCTCTCTCCAGTAGAGCCTTCCATACCAGTGGGGCGCGTTGGAGCCGCCGTCAATCCGCGAGGCGAAGCCTATCGCCCTGAAGTCCCCGTCGTAGGCGAAGTGGAGCGCGAACGGTCCTATGATTCCGGGCGGTTCGAGCTTTTTCATAGCTTCCACGAACGCCAGGCCGTAGTCGTAGAGCCTCGGCAGGAGCGACTCCCTCAAAGCGACGCCAACGTTCCCCGCTATGGTGTAGGGAAGGGGTTTCACGGGCCAGCGGGCGTTCCCGTCGGCTATGACCACGCGCTCGTCCACCCCGAGCAGTTCAAGGCGTTCGAGAATTAGCGAGTAGAAGAAGTGGACGTACAGGTAGACCCCCGGTATGAACTCCTCGATCCTGTGGGGCTCGCTCAGCCCTGCAAGCCTCTCTTCAAGCTCGCTCCCCTTCGCTATGAAGTGCCCGCTCCCCCCTCTTGGGCCTTCAGTCCTGACAAAGTAGAGCTTATCTGGCTCGACTTCATCAGGTTCGATGACCCTCACCCTTGGGATTCCAGCCTCGTCGAGGGCCCTGTCCTGGAGTTTAAAGGTGGTCTCCCACTTGAGGAAGCGCTTGTTGCCGAAGAACCTCGCTTCTGCGTTCTCGATTGCCTCAAGTCCCAGGTATGCAACGAAGGAGCCGTGGGGGACTATTATTCCGTTGTCTTTGAGGATTGCGCCCATGTCACCCGTCACCACGAGCTCGTCGGCCAGGCCCGTTGAGGCGTAGAAGGCCTTCCTCTCCGGCTTCACGTAGAGCCTTGTTTTGAAGCCTTCCTCTTTTGCTCCGAGGAGAATCTGGAGGGAGGAATGAGACGCTATCGTCGAGAGTATCACCTTATCACCCCCGACAGCTCTTCCCGCGTTAAAATCCTCCCGTCCTTCGCAACGCGCATTGTGTCCCCGCTCAGCTCGTCGATGACGATCAACTTGCCATTGAGCCTTCCGAACTCAAGCTTGAAGTCAACGAGCTGGAGCCCCTTCGATGAGAGGAAGTCCCTTAAAACCCGGGCGACCTTCCTGGTGGTCTCTTTCATCTCCTCTACCTCGTTTTTGCTCGCGATTCCGAGGGCTGTGATTGCTTCCTCCGCTATGAGCGGGTCGTCGAGCGAGTCATCTTTGAGGGTGAACTCCACTATCCCAAGCCGCTGGAACGGCTCCACCCAGCCTTTGTAGCGCCTCAGAAAGCTCCCGCAGGCGAGCTCGCGGTAGATGACCTCAAGAGGGATTTTCTCCGCCCTCAGGAAGCGCGCTCGCCTCTCATCAATCCGCTCAACGAAGTGAGTCTTTATGCCGTTCTCCTCAAGGAGCCTGAAGAAGAATTCTGCCTGCTCCAAAACGATGCTCCCCTTTCCCTCTCTTTCCCCTATTACCTCGTTGCCTCCGCTGTCCTCTCTCCCTTCCCTGCCGAGAACCGTGTCCTTGAAGTGAAAAACGAGGTAGGGGCCGTCCTCGTAAACGTCCTTCGTCTTGCCGGAATAGATGAGCCTCAAGCTCTCACCCCTTCCTGAGCATGTCGTTGATTAGCTTTATCGCGCAGAGGTCGCCGCACATCGAGCACGCTTCCGTTTTTGTCGGTCTCTCCTTCCTTATCTCGATGAACTTCTCCCTGTCCTGGCTCAGCTCGAACTGCTTCGCCCAGTCGAGCCTTCCGCGCGCGAGGCTCATCAGGTAGTCCTTTTTGAAGTCGGCCTCGAAGCGGGTCAAATTGACCGCGTGGGCGGCTATCTTCGCCGCTATAACTCCCTCGCGGACGTGCTCGACCGTCGGCAGTCCGAGGTGCTCGGCAGGGGTAACGTAGCACAGGAAGTCCGCGCCGTTCAGGGCCGCTATCGCTCCCCCTATGGCCGCTGTAATGTGGTCGTAGCCCGGGAAGATGTCGGTAACGATTGGGCCGAGGACGTAGAAGGGCGCGTTGTCGGTGGCAACCTTCGCGAGCTTTATCTGGGCTGGAATCTGGTCAATCGGCATGTGACCGGGACCCTCGACCATCGTCTGGACTCCGGCTTCCCTTGCCCTCCTGACGAGCCTTCCGAGGGTGTAAAGCTCGGCAATCTGAAGCTCGTCGCCTGCATCGGGCAGTCCACCGGGTCTAAGTCCGTCGCCGAGGCTCAGAACAACGTCGTACTCCTTAGCGAGTTCAAGCAGGTAGTCGTAGTTCCTGTAGAACGGGTTCTCCTCGCCCCAGTGGAGTATCCACGCCGCGAGGAAGGTTCCCCCGCGCGAGACCATGCCGACAACTCTCTTCACCCTTTTCATCTTCTCGACGACTTCCTTGGTCACTCCAACGTGAATCGTGGTGTAGTCAACGCCGTCCCTGAAGTGCTTCTCGACGGCCTTCCACATGTCGTCCTCGCTCATCTCGATGATGGCCTTCCCTTTGGCCAGCATCTCCTCCGCGGCCTGATAGATTGGAACTGTTCCGATGGGCACGTCAACGGCGTGCATGATGGCCTTCCTTATCGAATCGAGATCGCCCCCGGTGGAGAGGTCCATTATCGTGTCTGCTCCATATTTGACGGCAACCTTCGCCTTCTCTATCTCCGCGTCAACGTCCACTATGTCGCGGGAGGTTCCTATGTTGGCGTTCACCTTGACGCGGACGACGTTTCCAACCGCGACCGGCTTAACCCAGTCGTGGCGGACGTTCCTGAATATCACCGTGTGCCCCTTTGCCACGCTTCTCCTGAGCTTTTCGGCGCTTATGCCCTCCCGCTCAGCGATAAACTTCATCTCCTCGGTGATTACTCCTCGCTTGGCCTCCTCAAGCTGGGTCATTCCCATCACCCGGTTTTAAAACCCGTTTATAACAAAGTTTTTAAATTCCAAAACTTAGTTTTGAGCGGGACTTAAAAGGTTTTGGGTGGTGGCGATGCTTAAGGAGATTGAGATAAGCAGGGCGATAATCGAGACCTACATGAACGAGCTTCTTGAGAGGCTGAGCCTCGACGTCGCCATAGTAGGTGCCGGCCCCTCCGGAATGGTCGCCGGCTACTACCTGGCCAAGGACGGTGCCAAGGTTGCCATCTTCGAGAAGAAGCTCTCCATCGGCGGCGGAATCTGGGGTGGCGCAATGGGCTTCAACAAAATCGTCGTCCAGGAGGAGGCGAGGGAGATCCTCGATGAGTTTGGAATAAGCTATACCCCCTTCAAGAACGGCCTCTACGTTGCTGACGCCATCGAGACGGCAACGACGATAGCGAGCAGGGCCGTGAAGGCCGGTGTGAGGTTCTTCAACATGATTGAGGTAGAGGATTTAATCCTCAAGGAGAACCGCGTCGCGGGAATCGTAATCAACTGGACGCCGGTAATGATGATGGGCCTCCACGTCGACCCCCTCACCGTTGAGGCCAGGTTCGTGGTTGACTCGACAGGTCATGGTGCACAGGTGAGCCAGCACCTCGTGAAGCGTGGCCTCCTTCAGGTTCCAGGTGAGGGGCCGATGTGGGCCGAGAAGGGCGAAGAGCTGACTGTTAAGCACACGAAGGAGGTCTTTCCGGGACTCTACGTCACTGGCATGGCGGCGAATGCCCTCGCCGGGGCACCGAGGATGGGGCCGATATTCGGCGGGATGTTCCTGAGCGGGAGGAAAGCGGCTCTCGAAATCCTTGAGAAGCTGAGGTGATGGGATGGCCGTCCTGATTGTAGCGGGCCTCGACACGGGCGGGGGGGCAGGTTTGAAGGCCGACATCGAGACGGTCTCGGCTTTAGGCGAGCACCCGCTCCCGATTCTGACGGCGGTGACCTACCAGAACCCCTCGGAGGTGAGGGGCTACTATTCTCTCCCTCCAGAGGCAGTGAAAGAGGAGATAAGAACCGTCAAGGAAAGCTTTGAAATCAAAGCCGTCAAAATCGGGATGCTTGGGAGCAGAGAGATTGCAGAGGCCGTGCGGGAAGAGACCGCAGGTTTCCTCAGAGTTTTCGACCCTGTGCTGAGCTCAAGCACGGGCTCAAGGCTCGTTGATGACGTTGAGTCCATCAAGACCGTCGTCGAAGGCTCAATAATTACTCCCAACGTCCCTGAGGCCGAAGCGCTGACAGGCATTGAAATCCGCTCGGTCGAGGATATGAGGGACGCCGCGAGGAGGATAGCGGAAGGGCTTGGAGCCGAAGCTGTGGTCGTCAAGGGCGGGCACTTAAATCTCACGGACGTGCTCTACTGGCGCGGTGAGTTCTACGAGTTCCCCGGGGAGAGGGCAGAAGGCTTCACGCACGGAACCGGCTGTGCCTTCTCCTCGGCTTTAGCGACGTTTTTGGCCAAAGGCTTTGAGCTTCCGAAAGCCGTTGAGAGTGCCAAGCGCTTCGTTGAAAACTCCATCAGGTTTTCGAAGGCGGAAGCCAAGGCCGTAAACCCCCTCTGGGAGCTGGAGAGAGACTCCCACCGCTGGAGGGCCAAGAGGGAGCTTGAAAAAGCTGTTGAGGAGCTGGTGGTCTTTGGAGAGAGGCTCAATCCTCACGTCGCCGAAGTCGGGACGAATTTTGCCCTCGTCACGCCGTTCGGGGAAGTCTTCGCCGTAAAGGGCAGAATCGTCCGCTACGGAAAGACCGTAAAGCCCGTCGGCCCCGTTGAGCTCGACGCCAGCGACCACCTCAGGAGGGCGTTGCTCAAGATGCGCGAGTTCTACCCCGAGGTCAGGGCCGTGCTGAACCTCCGCTACTCGGAGGAGCTGATAGAGAAGGCGGAAGAACTCGGCC
The DNA here is from genome assembly GCA_021160985.1 of Thermococcus sp. Lineage (GTDB taxonomy): Archaea > Methanobacteriota_B > Thermococci > Thermococcales > Thermococcaceae > Thermococcus. The sequence goes on along the minus strand of JAGHBN010000072.1, from coordinate 827 downwards.
TTGTCGTTTCGTTCTACGACCGCAGGGAGGAGCCTGAGGAGGTGAAGAGGGCCGAGAGAGGAACGATGGAGTGGGGCATCGAGACGGCCGTAAGGAGGGCCGGGGAAAGGCCCGACGTTGTCTATCACCTCGGCGACTGGGGCAAGGAGCCCATGGTTCTAATCTTCGGCAGGGACGCGCGGGAAGTTGTGGAGAGGGTCAGAGCGCTTGTTTCTTCCGCTCTTCGATGAAGACTCTCGCGTGGTCGGGCGCGATTTCTTTTATCCTTTCTTCGAGCTCCTGCCGCTCGAAGTATATTTTGAGAAGCACCTCACCCCTGCGCCACTTGTTTTTGATTTTTTCGGCCACCTTCAGGGCAATCTCGTGCAGTCCCGAGTTGATGAGTGCTATGGCGGCAGAGTAGTAGGCCTCATCGCTTCCGATTTCCTCTGCAAGCTCCAGCCCCTCGTCGTAGAGTCCTCCCCACGTGACCCTGTAAACGAGGTGGGCCAGTGCCTTCCCCCTGTATTCATCGGGAAGGCGACGGTAGAACTTCTCCACGATATCGAAGGGCACGTCGGAGCCTATCCCAAGGACAGCCGTGAGGAAATGGTTTGGATTCCTGAGGGTCGAGATTACTGTCAGAGCACCCTCAACGTTGTCTCTGAGAAGAAGCATGGAGATGAGCCGAGAGATTTCTTTTACCTCCCAGGGGGCGTAGGCTGGTGGTAATGCATTGATATCAACCGGGTGAGCGTCGAGCAGAAGGCGCAGTAAAGCTTTGGCCCTGCCGAGGATTTTCTGGTAGTTCAAGTAGCCGAAGCGGACGAGGGTTTCTCTCATTGCCT
>JAGHBN010000127.1 GCA_021160985.1 Thermococcus sp. | reverse complement strand
TGTATATGTCGTTGCCGTTGGGGGCCACGTAGTAGACTATACTCGCCCTGAGTGCGAGCTGCACGTTCTCATAATCTTTCCTGAACGCTGCCGTGAGTTCGAGCTGGCCGCTCTGCCCCTCGTCGAGGATGTAACTCGGGTTGGCTACCTTTCCATCGACCCTGGGGGCGCCATTGAGCACTCCAACGGGGCCGTCCTGAACCAGGATGAAGCGGTAGCTGGTTGCATTTGGGACAAAGAGGCTGACCTCTACGGGCGTTTCGTTGAGGTGGTTTATGTTAATGCCTTCGGCGAGAACCTCTCTCTTGATGAGTTCGGTTCCGTTGTATGCCTCAAAGATAAGCGTGGCGTCCTTCACGTCCCTTCCAAAGGCGGATATCCAGAGCCTTAGCTTCTGCTCTCCAACAGGGAGGGTCGCTTTTCCCATTGTGCTGTAGAACGGAACCCAGCTTCCGTTCTGGTACTGATCCATCCTGTAAACTGCAAAGGGCCTGAACTCGTAGGTTGAGACGCCGCCGTCAACGTGGGCGAGTTTAAAGTTTGCGAAGAGCTTCTGGGCGTCCCAGGGCTCGATGGAGTACGGGATGTGGAATGCGAGCCTGACGAAGTTGCTGAAGGCTATCTTCTTGTACGCTATGAGCCCGTAGTTGTTGAAGATGTAGAGGACGTAGGGGATATCTCCCCTGCCCTGGAAGACCCTTCCGCTCGTGAGGTCTACTGTCATTTCGGGCTGGAATGCCTGATTGCCGGCGATGATGTAGACAGCTGTCTTTCCGCTCTCGTTCATCATCCTGATAGAGTCTGTGGGCACCACCTGGAACATCGGGACGTTTTTGTACTCGCCGTATGTTATCGCACCGCCGAGATAACTTATGGCGTTGAACTTTCCTATGTCCTCCTGCCAGACGATCATGTAGTTGAGCTCCCATGCTTCGAAATCCTGCTCTGCGTCGTTTCCGTAGTGTGAGAAGAAGTCCGCCACGAGGTACCTCCTGTCGTAGGCATGACCACCGTCCGTTGCACTCCTCCTGTGGCCCAGCAGGCTTGACTCGATCCAGTATCCGTAGTCCCACCAGCTCGTTGCGCTGTCGAGGGGATGGCTGCTCGTGTTAAGCCATGTGAGGGCCTTTACCCAGTCGGAGGGGACGGAGCCGCTGGCTCTGGAGTAGCTCCCGGCGTACTTGTTGAGGTACTGTCCGCTCGCTATCGGGAGGGGGATGAAGAGCAGGATCAATAGCAGGGCGTACAGCGTCTTTGTGGAGGTGCTTTCTTTCATGTTCTCGACAAAGAGGAACAGCTCACCGACGCCGACTCCGGCCAGGAGCATCACGGCACCCGATGCCTGGAAGGTGAAGCGGACCGCCATGAGGAGAAGGTAGAGGGATGCGATGTAGTAGGTGACGAGAAATACCTCCTTGTAGCCTGTGAGGTCGTCGTGGAGAAGCTTTCTGAGGAAACGGAGGAAGACTATGGCGAATCCGAGCAGGGAAAGGAGGAACATGAGTCCGTCGTTGGATCTGACACTGAAAGAACCCTTTATCGTGCTCCAGCTGGTCTTGCTCAGCTCTGCGACCGTCTGGTAGAGCGGATTTGACTGGTAGGCACCTCCCATAAACTTGAGCAGATCGTGGCCGAAGTGGAGGTAGGCGGCTGCAATGCTCAGGATGGCGATAACGACAACGACGGCAAAGCGGTGCTTTTTGTCGGAGTAGTTGAACTTAAGTCTCTCGCCGTAGAGCATTATCGCCGCGAGGACTGAGAGTGCCAGGAATGCCTCGATGGCAAAGACCAAGAACCATTTTATGTTCACAAAGCCGCTGGGGGCGAGTGCAAGCCCGAGTATCAGGGACAGGCCGTAGAGGGGGTAGAACTCGTAGATAAACTTCTTCAGTTCATAGATTTTTCCAAAGACGAAGAGGATTACTGGATGGACGCTGGCAAAGGCGAGCAGAATGCTAACACCGAATGTGCTTCCGCTCCAAGCGGCCATAAAGAGTATGCTGAAGAGCAGATACAGAGCCCCCCATACGATCTTTTTCCAGTTGAAGTCCTTTTCGTCGAGGTACGCCATTAGGAAGAACACTGCCAGCAGGAAGAACGCCATGAAGGGGCCTTCACCACGGTTGTTTCCGGACATGGTCTTGAGGTAGTTTGCGCTTGAAAATGCGATGAAGGCCGCGGCCCAGAAGCCGGCCCAGTTTGAATGTAGCTTCCTCCCGAGGAGGTATATCGCTATTATCGTGAGGGCACCTATCAGCGGCGGCCAGAGTTTGAACGCTCCGAGGACATCGTAACCAAAGGGGTGGACTATCTTGTAGAACAGGGCCTCCATCGTGTAGAGGCCGAGATATCCACCGGGCTTTATGCCGGCAGGCGGGTCAGCGTAGGCAAAGTATTTTGGAATCCACTCATGAATCGCTATCTTGTACATCTCGTAGTGGAAGAAAGTGTCCGGGTCCCAGAAGGTCTTGTAGGTTGATGTCATGTTTCTAAGCTTAAAACCGAGGTATGCAAACAGCAATACTAGGACGGGAATTCCGTACGTCTTGAACTTTGTGTAATACTCGGACATGGGGGAGATTTCTCCCCCCTTTTTCTTCCTCTTCTTCTTTGAATCGGTACTCACCATTCGAACCACCTCTACTCAACGGTAACGGACTTCGCTAAATTACGGGGTTTGTCGGGGTCGTTGCCCCTCAAAACGGCAAGATGATACGCCAGCAGCTGGAGCGGGACGATGTATGGCATAGGACTCAGGAGTTCGTCCACAGGAGGCATCTCTATTAACGTGTCGGCCACCCTTTTAAGTGCTTCGGAACTTCCAAGGGCTATTGTCAGTGCTCCCCTGGCCTTCGCCTCCTCTATATTTCCTATAAGCTTGTCTAAGGTCTTCCCTGAGGGTGCGACCGCCACAACGGGGACGCCTTCCTCAAGCAGTGCCAGTGGCCCGTGTTTCAGTTCGCCGGCACTTAGGCCTTCGGCATGGATGTAGCTTATCTCCTTCAGCTTGAGGGCACCTTCCATGGCTGTGGGGACGCTTATACCCCTTCCAATGTAGAAGAAGTCCCTCTTGTTCACCAGATTCTCAGCGAGCTCCCTCAGGGCTGCGTCGTGTCTGAGGACTTCTTCGACCAGTTCCGGAACTTCCCTCAGCCCCTCTTCGAGCTCTTTCAGACGCTCCTCGCTGGTGGTTCCAAGAACCCTTGCGAGTTCTATTGCCAGCATTGTCAGGACGGTGAGCTGTGTTGTGTATGTCTTCGTTGCAGCCACCCCTATCTCGGGCCCCGCGTGGGTGTAAAGGGTTAGGTCTGCTATCCTTGTCGCCATGCTCCCCACCACGTTGACAATGGCGAGGACTTTGGCCCCCTTCTTCTTGGCGAGCTTCATCGCCGCTAGGGTGTCGGCCGTTTCCCCGCTTTGTGTGATTGCTATAACCAGCGTGTCCTCGTCTATCAGGTCTTCGAACTCGTAGCGGAACTCGCTGGCCTCTTCAACGATTGGGATCCTCTTTGCCAGGCGCTGGAAGATGTATTTGCCCACAAGGCCGGCATGGTAGGAGGTACCCATTGCGACTACGAATATCTTTTCATAGCGGGCTATCTCCCCCGCCGCCTTCTTCACTGCGTCGATGTTGCCGTGGATAGCGTCCCTTATCGCCCTCGGCTGTTCGTGTATCTCCTTGAGCATGAAGTGGGGATAGCCGGACTTCTCGGCCATTTCCAGCGTCCACCCACTCTCATCCACCGGCTTTTCGACCACTTCTCCGGTTGCAAGCTTTTTGATAACGTAAAAGTCCTTTCCTACAACGGCGTACTCCCCGTCGTCAAGGAAGATGACCCTGTTGGTGTACTCAAGAAAGGCAGGGACATCGCTTGCCGCGAAGTTTTCTCCGTCCCCAATGCCCAGGACGAGGGGGCTTTCGTTCCTCACGAAGTACAGCCTGTCCGGCTCTTCCGCATAAATGATGCCAAGCGCAAAAGACCCCTTCAGCTTCAGAAGGGCTTTCCTCATGGCCTCTTCAAAACTCTCGCTCGATTTGAGCTCCTCCTCTATCAGGTGAGCTATGACCTCGGTATCGGTATCGCTCTTAAAGCGGTGGCCCTTTGCCAGCAGCTCCTCCCTTATCTCGGCGTAGTTCTCGATTATACCGTTGTGAACAAGGGCGACTTTACCCGAGCAGTCTGTATGTGGGTGTGCGTTTATATCGTTTGGGACACCGTGAGTCGCCCAGCGGGTGTGACCGATGCCCCTTTTCCCGGGCAGCTCTAGGAGCTTGAGCCGCTCAACGAGCTCGTCTATTCTCCCTGCACCCTTCCTGATGTGGAGGGCCTCTTCATCCCCTGTGACGATCCCCGCAGAATCGTAACCCCTGTATTCGAGTCTTTTTAAACCCTTAACGATGACCTCACATGCCGGTCTTTCTCCAATGTATCCGATGATTCCACACACGGCAACCACCCACCTGACCCTTGTCTCCCACTTTGCGGCGGAACGTTAAAAGACTTTCTCGGAAAGTAAAGAAGAGGTGCTACACCGCTTCCGCAATAATGGCTTTCTCCCTAACCTTGAAGACGAAGGCCCGCCTTTCGCCCCTAAGGTTGGCCTCAATGCGCTTTCTTATCCTCCAGTACTCCTCCTGCGGAACGCTCATTTTCAGCGTTGCCCTTCCGAAGCCTTCCTTCCGCAGGAAGTCGTTTATTCTTACCGGGTGAAACGGCAGAATCTCGACGACGGCGTAGGTTCTCTTGAGGTAGGGGCTCTTGATTGGCTCATCGCCTGTAGCGAGAATGCGCCTCTTTTCCCGGAGGAGCATTTTTGCGTTGCCTTCAAGCCGGTGGAAGAGCTCGTTGAGAAGGTCTGCGTAGTCTATCGCCTGGGGTATCTCGTAGAGGTACTGGCCGGGTCTTTCACTCCACTCCACTATATTCTCCAGGTTCGGGTCTCTTTCGAGCCTGGCTTCTGCCGGAAGGATTACTGCACTCCGCTCCGCTTTCGCAAGGGGCTCTGTGTAGAAGGTCAGCCTGTTGAGGTGGCCGTGCAGGTCAATGTACTCGAACTCACCCTTCCATGGAACTTTCTCGCGCCTCATCTGGGGCGGGAGGTCAAAGATAAAGGCGTCGGTTTTGGATTTGTATGCCTCGTAGATTTTGAGCGGACTCGGGAGCAGGTCCTCAAGCCTTCTCTCGGGCATTTCCGGCGGCCTTGCGGGATCGGAGAATATTACCTCTGCGTCAATTTTTTCCACGATTCCCGGGGAGAGGGAGTCGGCGGTTATGAACTCGATGTTGTCCACGCCGTACTTCTCTGCGTTCCTCCTTGCGAATTCTATCTTTAGCGGGTCTATGTCCACCCCGTGGGCTCTCTTAACTTTCATTGCGTAGAAGATGAGCTGGATCCCAATCCCGCAGGATACGTCGGCGATGCTCTCCACTCCGAACTCCTCGAGGCGTTCTGCCCGGTACTTTGCAACGAGCTCATGGGTGGCGTACCGCAGGCCGTCCATGTCCATCCATAGGTCCGACCTTGAGAACTTGTCCTTAGCCCTGATTCTGGCCCTGGCTATCTCGACTATCAGCTCCCAGTCTTCACCGAGCTTGGCACGGAGTTTTTTCCTGTCCAGCCCCTTCCGTATCAGTTCTTCGGCAAGCCGTACCTTCTCCTCGTTCATCGTGGAGGCAATCGGCGGGAAGTTTAAAAAGTTCACCGATTATTTTGGCCGGTGGGAACATGGACAAGAGGCGGGCGGTTTTCATAGCACTCGTGATTCTGATCATGGCGTCATCTTTCTGGTACACCTACAGAATAGCCGCCGGGATTGATGATTACATTGGAGATGAGGTCTGGTACGTCTCGGCAAGCAGGAACATGCTTCACAGGTTGGGCTTTGAGCTTCACTACTGCAACAACGGCTCTGAGGGCGTCAACGTAATATTCTCAAACTCCAGCGCCAAGATTCAATACCTCCCCATGGTGGACTACTACGCAACGGTTGCGGGAGCAACTACGAATAAGGAATATCGCCAGTTCCCAGGCGTCTACTACGAGATCCCCGAGGGGAAGTTCGAGGAATTTCTGGAGAGAATCTCGACGGCGGTTCCGGCCGATGCCTACTACACCCTCCCGGGCTACTGGTATCCAGACAAGGAGAACATCCAGGAGTACCTGAACCTTGAGCACCCTTTCCTCGGCAAGGACTTCATAATGCTTGGAATGCTTATTGAGGACAGCCCGGCAACCTGGCGCATTCCTGGACTTCTCGTATTCCTCCTGACCCAACTTCTTGTCCTCCTTGCGACATGGAAGATAACGCGCAGCTACCTGGCTTCTCTGATAGCGATTGTATTCACCGCAGCTGACCCGGTTCTCCAGGCCACTGCCGTCGCGGCAATGCTCGACATCTACGTGGCCTTCGGCGTGGCCCTCTTTGTCTTCTTCCTCGCCTACAGGAAAACCCGGACGGCTGGGGCTGCCCTCGGTTTTGCTGCGGCAGCGAAGCTGAGCGGCGCTTTTGGGTGGCCCGTCCTCGTTTACAGGGCGCTGAAAGAGGAAAAGAGCCTCCCGAAATTCCTCCTAACGGTTACCCTTATTCCGGCGGTGGCCTTCCTTACTCCTAACATCCCCGCCATTCTTGTGGTCGGCCCGGAGGAGTGGCTCAGGAACTTCCTCGGGAGCTTCAGGTGGCACCTGAGCTACAAGGGTCCGAACCCGAACACCTCTCCCTTCTGGGAGTGGTTCATCAACTACAGGCCCTTCACGCTGCACTTCGACCCCAACATATTTGCCCAGACCGACCCGTTCCTCCTCCTGGCGATGGTGCTCTTCATCCTGGCGATGCCCTGGCTCTACCGCAGAAAGGAAGGAATCCTTGAGCCCTTCCTCGCCTTCTGGAGCACAGTGGGCTTCTTCGCCCTTCAGTACGCCCTGGGAGGAAAGACGCAGTTCAGCTTCTACGCGACGGTCCTCGTTCCCCCGGCGGCGGTGGTCATGGGCGTGGCGCTGAACGAGCTCATGCGCTGGGAGGCCTTCAGGGAGTCGATAGCGTTCTACCTCGAACGCCTGCTCGATGCGTGGGGCTGGCTCAGGAGAAAGGTGGGGAGGTGAGGATCCCGAAAGACTTAAATACTAAGGCTGTTTAGTACTAATCATGATTAGTCTATTTGTTGACCGGGAAAGGGAGTTGGGAATACTTGAAAGGGAATGGAAGGGGGTTCCTTCGTTCGTCGTGGTTTATGGCAGGAGAAGGGTTGGGAAGACGAGACTGCTGGTAGAGTTTTCCCGTGGGAGAAAAGTTTTTTTCCACACCTTCACCGAAGGCACGAAGGAGAATCAGATAAAGGTTATTCGAGAAGAGCTCGCCGAGTTTTATGGGGATGATATCTTCTTGAGCTTCAATGACTGGTATCCCCTCTTCAAGTATCTTGCTTCTAAGATTGAGGAAAAAACACTCATAGTGCTCGACGAGTTCACGTATGCCGTTAAAAGTGACAGGAGCATCTTAAGTGCCCTCCAAAGGGCATGGGACCACGAACTCAGTAAGAAGTCTATCATGCTCGTTCTCTCCGGTTCACTGATGGGCATGATGGTTGATGACGTGCTCAGCTACTCCTCACCCCTCTATGGCAGACGGACTGCTGGCTTCATGCTCAGGCCGTTAAACCTGTTCAACTCTGTAAGGTTCTTTGATGACTTCAGGAACGGCCTTGAGAGCTACATGCTCATTGGTGGGGTCCCGGCGTATCTTTCGATAGCGGCCCGATATTCTGACGTCAATCAGCTCGTTGAAAACGAGTTTTTATCCCCCGAAGGCTTTTTCTACGATGAGCCCTACATCATCCTCTCACAGGAGCTCAGGAAACTGAAGGTCTACTTCTCAATACTCGCCGCCATGGCAGAGGGTCGAGAGAGGCCGGGCGAGATAGCCACCTACGTGGGCGTCGAGGGGAGGAGGATATACCCCTACCTTGAGACGCTCATACGCCTCGGCTTCGTTGAACGCCAGCTCCCCGTTGCGAGAAAAGAAAAACGAGGACTTTACAGGATTAAAGACCCAATGCTCCTCACGTGGTTCTCCATAGTTCACCCCAACAGAACGGAGATAGAACTTGGAATTCTCAGCCCAGAGAACGCCAAAGAGAGGCTCCAGAAGGTCTTTTCAAGGCGGTATGAAGAAGTCTCAAAGGAGTTTCTCATAGAACTGAATCAGGTTGACGGGCTCCCCTTCCGCTTCACCAAGATCGGAAGGTGGTGGCACAAAAACGAGGAGATTGACCTCGTTGCTCTGAACGAGGAGGAAAGGAAAGTCCTATTCGTGGAGGTCAAGTGGAAAGAGCTGAGCGAGAGGGAAGCAAGAGGAGTTCTGAAGGATCTGAAGAGGAAAGCAGGGTTGGTTGGGCTCGAAAGCTGGGAGAAATCCTGTGGGCTGATTGCCAAGAGAGTTGAAGGGAAGGAAGCGTTGAGAGATGAGGGCTGGCTTGTCTGGGATTTGAAGGATTTGGAAAGACTTATTTCTTTCAAAAGCAAAATTTAATGGGTGGTGCCCTTGTCGCTTCTGCCTTTGGCGGGGATGTTCATCTTCGGAGGGAAGAAAGAAAAGAAAAAGAGAAAGAGCTACGAGGAAATTCTGAAGGAAGCAGAGGAAAGGTTTGGAGTACCTGCGGACACAATAAAAGAACTTGCTCACATATACGTATTTAATGCGGGCCTACCGAGGCTGGTACGCCATGCACACCCGGAAAAATCTGGAGCATGTTATGAAGATAACAGGGTCCATAGACCGAGGAGACAATATATCCTCAATTCTGGACGCAAAGTGGCACGAAAAAGCGATGGAGGTTAAGGATCCGCGAGCGGTCAAGTTCGTCCTTCTTCACCCGTTTATCGCGTTGATACTCTCCCACCACAGCTCTGCGGAGACGAGCACAATAGGAAAGGCGGTTAGCGATGCGCTGAACGTGTTCTACGGACAAATGGGAAAGACATACGAAGATGCGAAGAAAGAGCAGGACAAGCTGATAGATTACATCACTACAATGGCAGAATTTAACCACATCCCAATAGTGAAGGAGAAACTAAGAGAGCAGCTGAAGCAAGGTCTTCCAAAGGCATTTAAAATCGTGGATAAACTTCTCCCAGACAATAGCAAAGAACACGCAATAATTCTAAAAAACGCGCTAGACTACGACGTACAAAACCCCCTTCAGATCCTCCGGAACGCAGGCATCGACATAGAGCCAGAACTTGAAGAGTTCAGGCAGTTCTTGGCGGAGATCAGCGGGAAGAAGATAGAGCCGAAGAAACCAAAATTCCCCGAAACGAAGAAAGCCGTCGAGGAAGAGCTCAGAAAGGCAGGGGTGCCGGAGCAGCAGATAAAGGTTGTTGCTCCGCGACTGGCGACAGCCGTCTGGTTAGACAAGTGGTTCGAGAATGCTGCAAAGTCCTACACGTACAAGAAGCTGGGTGGCGTGCCCCTTGACGAAATAAAGAACTTAAGGAACATGATACTGGCGAAGAAGCACCTTGCAGAGGTGGCAGCAAAGATCATGGAAGAACATTGGACAAGGGGGAACCACGTGCAGATCACAGAGGGGCACGTGGATCCAAAGCTACTTCCGCTGGTAAGGGAGCACGCACAGGGAATGTTCGAGGATCTGGAGAACATAAGAAAGCAGGTAAAGGAAGGAAAGATGAGCGTAGAGGAAGCAATAAACCTGATGAACGTGGAAAGGAATTTACTGGACATGGCTCACGAGCACGTGGAGCGGCTGATGGGTAGTCCGGAGCACCTGGCAAAGAACCCGAGGCCGCTCGGCCCAGAGGACGAGTACGTGATACGGCTATCGGGAATCATAGAAACGCACAAGAAGCTGAAGCCGCACTTGGAGAAGGCAAGGCCAGTAATACTGAAGAAGAAGTAAGAGAACATCAACCCTCGAGGACGTCGTTGCAGCCGGCGAAGAGAACAACGTCAACGACCTTCATATTTCTATTTCTGTTTGGGGGAGTATAAAAAGAAGATGGAATGAATTATTATCATGGGTGACGTGGAGATCGTGGTGAAGGTGAGGGTGCCGGAAGAGATCGACAAAACGCTTGGCGATGTAATAGCGAGGGATGTTAGGGTCAACATCCTGAAAGAATACAACGAGAGGGCAAAAAAGGCGAAGAAGCTCCTGAAAATACTGGAAAAGAGTAAACTTTCAGAGAAGGACGCAAAGGAACTGGAAGAGATGTTCAAAGAGGAC
>JAGHBN010000100.1 GCA_021160985.1 Thermococcus sp. | reverse complement strand
GCATAACTCTCACCATAAGAAATTTTATCGTTAGAGGATTTAAGGTTTTGGTGTTTGTTTTTAAATCATAGATTAATAAGGGAAGCAAAAGGTGGAGATGTGTTAATGGACTAATGAGGGGAAACATTATAGAGAATCGATGTTAGCGATGTAATGATCTCTAAATTCACCATAGGAATGTCTTTGCCACTATTGCCCCTAGAATTGCAGCTAATGCAGAAGCAAGAACATAAACAAGAGTCTTGTATGTTATAACGGCTTTTTGGAGTTCTTCGCAACTAATTTTCATTTCATAGAGTTTATACTTGTCTGCTGCTAGTTGTAATACTGTCTCGAGTCGTAAATCAAGGGCATCAAGTTCTTTCATTTTTTTGAAGGATGTACTACGCATAAATGTCGGCACGTTTTTTATGTCAATTTCAGCTTTCATCCTGAGCTCGAGGTATTTCTCTTTAATCTGTCTAATACTCGAAGGACTTAGCCCTGTCTCGGATTCACTGACTTTCCTCTCTATATACTCCACGAACTCTGCTATTTCCCAGAGTTCAATAGAGGTTTTAAGAGGATCTTCACCCAACTTTCACCCTCCTCCTTCCCGTTAGCAAATCTTTCATTAGGCCCTTCTTAATTCTCTCAAGCTTTTCTTTTCGCTTCTTCAGGAATTCGAGCTTTTTATCAACAGTTATAAGAATTTCAGTGATTTTCTTTTGCTCAGGGAGTGGTGGGAGAGGAATATAAAGCTCCCGCAAATGTTTTTGAGGAATACCTTTTATTGTGGTGCCTCTTGAAAATGACTCAAAAAGTCTGAGTATCTTTGGCATTTGGAGATACCACACTAAAAAGAAGGGATCTACCTGCGATTTATCGAGGATTATTCCAGTTAAATCTTGGTTAATTGCTACATCTATTAAATTTACTGCAGATTTCCCAATTCCAACTCTTGTAGCGACTATTACATTCCTCTTTGGGACTATTTTTGCAGAGCTATTTTTTAATCCCTTTTCGGTTATGTATTGCTCAATCGAGGATTCATCGATGTAATAGTTTGTTAAGTGAACACTTCTAATCCATGGAATATTTCCATTCCAGTATTCTGAATTCTTGGTAAAAGGAGTTCCTCCACTAATAAACTCTTTCGCAATATTCTTTAGCTTTACAACCCTCCACTCCTCAGGAATCTCCCCAAACTCTGTTTTCTTAAACCTCTCGTGCTTGATTCCTTTGGTCAAAAGCCTCTGCATCAAGCCCTTCTTTAAGCGCTCCGTCTTTTCGATTGCCAAGTCTGTTTTTTCAATCGCTTCATTAACTGTACGGAGGATTTGAGCGATTTTCTTCTGCTCGGAGAGGGGTGGGAAGAGGATTTGAAAGCGTTCAAGCATGGTTTTAGCCAGTTCTTTAAAAGTACTACCTCCACTCAGACTCTCCAAGTGTTGCCGCCTGAATTTAAAATAGTAAGCATAAAATTCTGAAATGATTTTGTTCTGATCCTTTGGAACAAGTCCTTTGCATCCCTGATTAAATGTGGCCTCTTCTGTGAGAACAGCAACATAACCCACAGGGGCTCTCGTTGACAATATAAGTGAGCCTTTAGGGAGGAGACTTAGGTTATAATCTTCGAGCGCTCTTTTAGTGATTTTTCTCTCACTATCCCCTATGTAAATACTATCCTTTAGTTTGCTCAAGTCAGTTGGTGTTATCCAGTTTATTTCCCCATTTTCCCAATAGTCTGCTTGTTTTGTTGAGGGCGTTGTTCCAGTCTTTACATCAAAGATCTTCCGAACTCTCACTACCTCCCAATCCTCGGGAATCTCACCAATTGGGGTTTTTTTGAACCTGGTTTTAGCCTGAGCCTGCATTGGGTTCACCTCAAAACATCAGTATTATGGCGCCTACAAATACTGAGTTATACATGAACGCAACAGTATAAAAGAAGCCTGATAATGATGTATCGCTCCAGTATGCAAATATTGCAACAACCCCAAGAATTAGCCCCACGTTGGCATACAGGCACAATAGAGGCTCAGTAATTTCCCTGGCGATTAAGTAAGTGTTGAGCGCTATAACGTTAGCAAAGAGTGAAGGGCGAGAGATAAAGTGTTTCTCAACAAGAAGCCCAACGATTATCATGGCAATTGCCCCAAGTTTGTTAAGAACCTCCGGGTTGGATAGTGCAGGAAATAACTGAACAAGAATATAATCACTAGTTAAACTTTCGATCATTCTGCGGCCTCCTCCAGAATCTGCATCATCCTCCCTGGCTTCACGATTCTGAAATTCCTATCCTCGAAGAACTTCTTCGTCCTCTCCTTTATGCGTTTGTCCTTTAGCAGATCGTGAAAGTCCCTGTCCATAGTAACGAAATAGTTCATCTCGTGCCGTATGGCCGTTGTCAGTAGGATCGCGTCCTGCGTTCTCAGCCCTGCCCTCGCCACGAAGAAGGGGTAATACTCCAAATCTGATAGATCGTCCTCCAGCACGTTCAGACCGCTCTGAAGGACATTGGAGGCCTCGATGATACCCTCAAGAAAACTGTCAAATTCTTCATCTGCCAAAAGGTAGTCCTTAAAGTACTTCATACCATAAATGGCAGCAACACCATCTAGACGCATCTTTTCATATACAATAAAATCTACAAGGGCCTTGGTCATCTCAGCAAGGGTTAAACGGGAAATGTAAAATTCTGCATTCTCAAACGTCCCGGAGAGGACAGCCTCAATGAACTCGTAGGACTGTTTAAGCCTCTTGTACTTCTCCAAGATTTTGTTTCCATGCTCTTCCACCATTTTCTTGATAACAAGCCAGTGGACTATGGTGTTCGTGTCTATGAACACCTTAACCATAACTCATCAACCTAAGAGGCTCCATATTGACTTTTTCTTTTTCTTTGACCTCTTTGGTGGGTGCCAGAGTCCGACTATCTTATAGCGCCCATCGGGCTGAACCTCGGCGAGGTAGTACTTTCCAGTGAGCGGGTTATGGATGCGTTTGTACTTTTTCTTTGTTCTCTTTTTTGTGGCCATTTTCTCACCTATGATTTTTTTTGGGGGAGGGATTTAATAACCCTTCTCCCCATATCCTAACTTCCTCAGATACCCCTCAATCTTCTCATCAACCTTCGCGAGCTCCTTGTTAATCTTTCTCAGCTCCTCCCACTCGACCCTAACGTCAATCTCCTCCTCTTCCTCCATCGGGAAGACGTAGAGGGTGACGTTGAGGTTGTAGTCGTTCTCCTTTATCTCGTCCAGGTCAACGACCCTCGCGAAGCCATCAATATCTTCAAACTTCTCAAACGCATCAACGATTTTCCTGATGTGCTCCTTTCCGAGGCGGTTGAGTTTCCTAATCTCGGGGTGCTTTTCGTATTCCTGGGACGCGTTGATGAAGATGACTTTTCCCTTTCTCTCGGCGGGCTCGTTCCTGTTGAATACCATTATCGCACCCGGTGCGCCGGTGTTGTAGAACAGCTTTTCGGGGAGCAGGATAACGGCCTCAAGCAGGTCGTCCTTGAGTATCTTCGCCCTCATCTTCTTTTCAGCCCCTCCCCTGAAGAGCGCGCCGTTGTCTATGACGATGCCGACCCTTCCATCGTCTTTTGCACTTGCAAGCATGTGCTGTATCCACGCCCAGTCCGCGGAGTTGTTCGGAGGATAGCCGTACTTAAAGCGCTCCTCCTTGAACTCGGCCTTCTTTAGCGTCTCCTCGCCGTAGCCGTCCTGGTTCCATGGAGGGTTGGCTATGACCACATCGAAGCGCTTGAGTTTGTTTCCCTCCTTGAAGGCGGGCCTGAGGAGTGTATCGCCGACTGCCAGCTTCGGCGACTTGATGCCGTGGAGTATCATGTTCATCTCGGCCAGGGCGTAGGTGGTCGGATTTACCTCCTGGCCGTAGAGGAAGAGCTTTTTGGCCTCGCTCTCGCCTTTTTTCTCTTTGACGTAGAGGTAAGCCCCGATGAGCATGCCTCCGGAGCCCATAGCAGGGTCGTAAACCTCCTCGCCCGGCTCGGGCTTGAGGATTTCAACGAGGAGCCTGATGACCTCCCTTGGAGTGTAAACCTCGCCCTCCTTGGCCTTCTGTGGGGCAAAGTAGCGGAGAATCCACTCGTAGGCATCGCCGAGAACGTCTGGCGAGGCGTTCTTTAAGTCAAGCCCGCTGAAGAGCTCAAAGAGCTGTCTGAGTATCTCGGCGTTATCCCTGTGGAGCATGAACTCCATGAAGTCGAAGCGGTCAACGACGCCCCTGAGGTTGGGGTTCAGCTCGGCGAGCTTCTTGAGGGCCTGTGAGAGGTTCTGGGGAAGGCTCTCGATGTCCTTCTCGCGGAGCTTCCTCCAGAGGTATTCGGGTGGGTAGTTGATGGTGTACGCTTCCCTGTCCTTGAGGGCAAGCTCCTCGGCGGTCTTCCTGTCCAGGCCTTCTTCCATGAGCTTCTTAACGTACTCCTCGAACTCCTTCTCCCACTCGTCGCTTAGTCTCTTCAAGAACAGCAGGAGGAGTATGTACTTGTAATCGACCCTTGTTCTGATTAAATCAGCGGCTTTCTTAAGAACCCTCTCAAGCTCCTCGCGGGTCAGACCTTTGTTTTCTTGAGCTGATGAGTTAATAAAATCCGTGAGTTTCCTCTCCATGATTCACACCAACGATAGGATACTCTCCCAGGTTCTTATATTTAACTCTGGTGAGAAGCAAAGAAAGGAACGGCCCTCATTCAGCCCCCACTCAAAACCGGCATCACCTTGATCTCGTCTCCCTCTTCGACCTCGGCGTCGCCCCTTGCGGGATGGCCGTTGATCATGATTATCTTGTCGTGGAACTCATCGTAGCGTGGGATGACCTCACGGAGGATCTCGTCGGCGGTCTTTTTGCCCTCAAGCTTCACCTCGATCTCCCTCGTCCCCGCGAGGTGGGCGAAGGCACCCATCAGCCTGATTCTGACCATTTCTACCACCGTGCTGACTTGGACTCGGGAGGATAAAAATTTGTTGAAGAAGAAAAGGGAAGTCACTCGAGCTTGGTAACCTGCTCGAGCTCCGGAATGACCTCTTCGAGGCCGAGCTCCTTGAGAGTCTCCTTCTTCGGGATTCCGCGCTCGTCCCATCCCCTGAGCCTGTAGTACTCGCTGAGGAGCTGGTCGTACTTGTCCTCCTCGAGGTGCATGCCCTTGTACGGCCCGCTCTTGAGGCCCTCGATGAACCACCTCTTTGGCGGGTAGTCCATGCGCCTGTCCCAGTTGCCGTTGAACTCCCTGACCCAGTAGGCCCTGATGAGGGCGTAGACCCTGTCGGCGGCCTTGTAAAGGTCGTCCCAGGTGTACTTGACACCGGTGATGGCCTCGAGGAGCTTCGGATAGTAGTCGAGGCTGAGGCCGACCTCGACCCACGGGAGCCTGCACGCGGTGAGCATCTCGAAGAGACCGCCCCTGAGGCGCTGGAGTTCGATGACCTTCGCGGCCTTCTCCGGGTCGTAGGTGATCTTGTACTCGACCTTCTTTGCATGTTCGCCCTCTATCGGCGCGGTACCGATCTCCCAGGCTATGACCCATGCCTCCTTGTGGTGGGCACCGATGGAGCTCGTTCCGTAGGCGAGGGCCATCGCCGGGTAGATGAAGCAGTTGTATCCGCTCACCTCAAGGCCCTTCACGTGCATGGCGAAGTCGTGGGTGCCGAGCTTCTCGGCCATGGCCCTGACACCGTCAGCCGCGAGGTTTCCGAGCTCACTGCGCCTGTAGGCGATGTCAAGGGCGAGCTCCTTGGCCTTCTTGAAGTCGCCGAAGGCCGGGCCTTCCTTGAGGACTCCCTTCTCAACGGCCTCCATAACGTGGGAGATTGAGACACCGAGGCTTATGGTGTCCATACCCATGTCGTCGGCGATCCTGTTGAGGACTGAGACCTCGTTGAGCTTGCCGATTCCGAGGTTTGAACCGAGGAGGGCAACGTTCTCGTAGTCGAGCTCGCTCTCCTGGCCTTCTGCATCAAGAACGACGTTTCCACACGGCATGTTACAGTACGGACAGCCGCGCTGCTTGACCTTCATGCCCTCCATGGTGTATCCATCAATTGAGCGGGCGAACTCGAAGGAGCCGTCGCTGAAGTTCCTGGTGGGCAGTGCCGAGTTCTCGTTCGTCCACTCGACGGCAGCCATGGTTCCCTGCCTCTTCCAGAACGGGTAGCCCGGCGAGTTGAGGATTGCATTGTAGGCCTCCTGGCTGAGCTCCCTGAGCTTCTCCTTGTCGGCAACGGGTATCTCCTTGGTTCCCTTTATGACGACAGCCTTGAGGTTCTTGCTTCCCATGACTGCACCCATACCGGGTCTTCCCGCTGCTCTTCCCTCCTGGGACATGACGACCGCGTAGCGGACGAGGTTCTCTCCGGCCGGGCCTATGCTGAGAACTCCAACGTTCTTTCCGTGGATCTTCTTAAGCTCCCTCTCGGTCTCGAAGGTGCCCTTTCCCCAGAGGCCCTCGGCGCTGAGTATGCTCACGTTGTCGTCCTCAATGTAGAGGTAGACCGGCTTCTTGGCCTTGCCCTCGACGACGATGGCGTCGTAGCCTGCTTTCCTGAGGTGGACGGTCGCCATGGTACCGAGGTTACCGTCACCGTAACCGCCGGTGAGCGGGCTCTTCGCGGCAACGACCATCTTACCGCCGCTCGGGGTCGGGAGGCCGTTGAAGGGGCCAGAAGCGAACACGAGCTTGTTGTCAGGGCCAAGCGGGTCAACGTGCTTGGCCTCGTTCCAGAGAATCCACGCGGCGAGACCCCTGCCGCCTATAAACTTCTTGGCAACTTCCCCGGGGTATTCCTGCACCCAGACCTTGTTGTTGGTAAGGTCAACACGGAGAATTCTACCCCACCATCCTTTCATGCTCATCCCAGAATCACCTCGAAGATTTTTCGGCTTGGAGAATATAAGGTCTTCGCAAAAGGAAGCGTTTCACAAGGTGTGTGTGGTTAAGTTCAATTGTTAACCACCGGCGAACTCTAAACTGCAGGACGGCCCAAAAGTTTATCTGAATGACCCAAAATTTTCCCCGGTGAACAGCTTGAACGATATGATGAAGACCTGCAAGACCTGTAGATGGTTCGGTTCAATAGACTCCTGCCTTCCTGCCCACGGACTGTGCCGGAAGCATATGAAAACGGTACACATGAACTTCGTCTGCGATGACTGGGAGCCCCTCTGGGGGAGGAGGGAATAGTTTACAGCTTACTTTTTAAACACTCTCACATCAACGACAACGTGCCAGACCCCTGGAGCGTAGCGTTTGATTACCAGCTCGTTGAGCTTCTCGGCCTCGTAGCCGTGCTCCCTCGCGATCCTCTGGAACGTCCTGAAGGGCTCTTCCGGCATCAGCCTCTCGGGTACGGTGTTGTGGTAGTGAATCACCGCCTCGTCCTTGGCTATGCTCAGGGCCTTTGGAATGAACTCGTGGGTCGTCACGACGTAGCCCATGAGAACCCTGTCCGCTATGTTCTCGCCGGGGAAATCGCGGTTGTCGATGTTGTAGGCCGTCATCCTGTCCTGAACCCGGTTCAGCTCGATGTTCTCAATCAAGAAGCGGAAGGTGTACGGGCTCTTCTCTATCGCAATGACCCTGGCCTTTCCGTGAACTGCCATAGGAAGGCTGAGGTGCCCGATTCCGGCGAACATATCCACGACCAGCTCGCCCGGTCCTGCTACTTTGGCCATTCTAACCCTTTCCTTGACGTTGGCCGGAGAGAACATGATCCTTGCGGCGTCCAGCTTGTATTTTATCCCGTTCTCGACGTGGACAGTCACGGTGTCACTCCCGTAGAGAATCTCATAGTTCGTCTCTCGGAACTCGCCGCCTATCCTGCCCTTCCTGAGGACGGTTTTTACCCCGAGGACTTCCGCGTAGACCTCTGCTATGCGGTGCTTGTAGGGCTCCAGTTCGGGTCTGAGGGGAAGGATGAGGACGTCTCCTATCCTGACCCAGTGCTTGGGTAGCATGCCCACTAACTCCGGAGGCAGCTCCTTCGAGAGGATTTCCCTGATGCGCGGTTTTATCACCTGTGTCCGTACCATCGCTTCTAATCCCTCCGGAGTGTTAAAAAGGATTTCCCGTCACTTCGGCAAAAAGCGAGGAGAAAGCCTTAAAAACCTAAAGGACAAATTTAAACCGAGAGCTCCTCTGGAGGTCGATGGAGACTATGGATGACGAACCCCCGAATAGTTGGTTTTCCCGCCTGTTTAAGCATGATAAGACAGCACTTCTTGAGCAGAAGTTGAGCGAAGAGGCGTACGAGGACTACCGCAAGCTTCTGATGAAGGCAAGGCCGGAGGTCAAGGGTTCGAAGCTCATACTGCGCCTCTCAGACGGCGTTGTCGAGCTCGATAAAGGTGTTCTCCGCATTAAGGCCAAGAACAGGAAGAGTGCAGAGAAGATACTCAGGAACCTCCACCACTACGAGCAGCCGCCGAGCATCTGGCCCGCCTACGGATTGAGCTACTCTCTCAAAAGGCGGAAAAGGGCCATTCTTTGATCTCTCTTCTTCCCAAACCTTTAAAACGCTCTGTGTTTTATCCTTAACGCGGATGACGACCCTTGCCCAGACTGAATCGTGATGACGTCGGTATTAGCTGACGCCGGGGCGGGGAGGTTCGCGGGCCGATGATCCGCCCCCATTCAGGAGGGTGAAATATGAGTGAAAACAACGGTGATGGAAGCGAGCTGATAGAATTCTATGCCAGCGAGGCTTTAACCTGCCCGAGGAGGATATACTTCCGGCTCAAGGGCTATCCCGAGAGGTGGCCGGAGTTCGTGAAGGTTCGCCTCAATCAGGGCATCAACACGCACAACGTTCTCGGAGAAATTCTGAAGAGGCGTTTCGGCTTCGAACTTGAGAAGCACCTCGTTCTCCGCTCAAATAAGCTGGGCTTGGAGATACACGGCAGGATTGATGCCGTTCGCGATTTTCCGATCGAAATCAAGGGGAAAACAAGCCTTCCCCGCACCCCCTACGACTATCACCTCGCTCAGCTCAACGTCTATATGAGGTGGGCGGAGGCGGAGTACGGCTACCTCTACTACATAAGGCTTCATGAGGAGCCCATGAAGGTCATCAACAAAATAGACTTTTCGAACTTCCCCGTTGTGAAGGGCCCGAACTTCAGGGCCTTTGAGGTGCCATACGATAAAGCGCTCTTCAAGGAGACTTTAAGGCACTTCTACCAGGTCAAGAGGGCTTATGAAAAGGAGAGGGCACCCAGGGGCTGGAGGAGCTTTTCCTGTAAGTTCTGTCCCTACCGGTATCTGTGCTTCCCGGACGATGAGTAGCGGGAAGTTTGTGGTTGGGAACCACAATCTTCTGAGAAAGTTTGGTGATTGAAATCACAATCTTTTCTGGAGTTTTGTGATTTGTAACCACAAACTTTAAGGCATGGAGCTTGTAGTTGGTATCATGAGGACTGATGAATTAAAGAGGGTTTTGATCTCCCAGAGAGAGGAGATGGAAGAGTTTATCGGACGCGAGAGGATCATTCCCAGGGAAGTTGAAGAGAACGTGAGAGGGCTTCTCTCTTCTCCCCGGGTGCTTACCATCCTTGGTGTCAGGCGTTCGGGAAAGTCCGTGCTCGCATGGCGCCTTTCAGGTGAAAACTCCCTTTACATCAATTTTTTTCGATGAAAGGCTGTCCGAGTTCGGTCCGGGGGATTTTGAGAGACTGTTGAACGCTGCCCGCGAGCTATGGGGGGAACCAAAGGTTGTGGTTCTCGATGAGGTGCAGGAAGTTGAGGGCTGGCAGAAGTTCGTTTCAAGACTCATGGTGAACAGGGGAGTTATCGTCACGGGTTCCTCTTCAAAGTTGCTTTCGGGAGAACTGGCAACGTATCTCACCGGCAGGCATGTGGACATAACTCTGTTCCCGTTTTCTTTCAGGGAGTTTCTCCGTCTGCAGGGTTTTGAGTTTAAAGAAAACTGGGAATACTCGGACAGGGTCGTGTCGGAGATCAAGCGGCTTCTGGAGGAGTACCTTGAGATTGGTGGATTCCCTGAGGCTATACGCTTCGGCAGGCTTTATCTCCCCCTGATCTACCGGGATCTTGTGGAGAGAGACATCATTCTTAGGCATGGTGTGAAGCATCAAAGTGCCCTTAGAGAGCTGGCTCGATACTTGGTCTCGAATTATTCGAACGAGTTTACATATTCGAGGTTGGGTTCAATTGTTGGAATACGGGACGTTCACACGATCAGGGATTATGTGGAGTATATGGAGCAGGCCTACTTGATATTCCAGCTCAGGAGGTTTTCTTTCAAGCCCCGCAGTCAGTTGATCTCGCCCCGAAAAGTGTATCCTATTGACACTGGCCTTGCGAGGAGTGTTTCCTTGAAGAGCCATCCTGAACGGGGGAGGCTGATGGAACTTGCGGTTTTCTTGGAGATTAAACGGCGGCTTAGCTACTCCCTTATCCAGGGGGATGTTTTTTACTGGAGAGACGATAAGGGGGAAGTTGACTTCATAGTGAGATCCGAGGGGGGCTTGAGTCCAGTCCAAGTTGCGTTTTCGTTGGAAGAATCTAGGGAGAGGGAAGTCTCCAACATAGTGCGTGTATCCAAAATCCTGGGGAGCAGAGACGCGTTAATAGTAACCTGGGAAGAAGAAGAGACCATTGAAAAGGAGGGGGTTAAAATAGAGGTCATGCCCCTTTGGAAGTTTTTGACTGGGGGTTCACGAATTTTCTGAGGGCTAATCTTTCCTTACCCGCCACTTCAACCCGTTGTCAACTACGGCCTCAATCTCTCCCCTGTTGTAGAGCGTTGCAATGAAAGATCTAACCGGCACCACGTTTAGGGCGAGGTTCTGGGGGGTTATCTTGGCGTTGTAGTGTTTCATTATTTTGAACGTCAGTTCGTCCATATTCAGGGGCTTTTCTAGAAGGCTGAGTATGAGCCTCTCCACTTCCTCTATTCTGGATGCGTTGAACTCCAGGAGGGCGAGGGCTTCCTCACCCTTCACGGCCTTTCCATGAGAGGGTATGAGCAGAAACCCTTCCTCCGCAAACTCGCTGAGCCTCCCCACGGACTGCAGGAAGAGTTCTGGGTCTACGAGGTAGGGTATTCCAACCGCGTTTATGAGCTTGTCGCCAAAGAAGGAGTCCCCGGCGTAAATAACTGCGGAATCCTCATCCAGGAATCCGGTCATTCCGGGGGAGTGCCCGTTGAGCTGTACTGCCTTGAAGCCAAACAGCTCGTCTCCCCACTCGAAAACGGCATGCACTTTCACCTCTTCCGGGAACTGGAAGACAAGGAACCCTTCCGGGGCTTTTGATCCGAATGTCAGCATTTCCCTGTTTAGTGGGCTCTCGGCTATAGAGAACTCGAATCTGTGAGTGAATAGGGGGGGCATCTATCTTGAGAGCGACCGATACGTGGTCGGCGTGACCGTGCGTTGCTAGCTGGGCCTTTATTTCTTGTCCTAGTTTTCTGACCTCCCTTTTGAGGTCTTTGTGCCGCCCCTTTCCGTGCCCGGGATCCACCAGGATGGTGCCCTCCTCGGAGGTCTTTATAAGGGTCCCGGGGCTCCCTGGGTAGAGGTATAGACTCTCACCAAGTTTTTGAAGTCCCATACTTCCACCTTGTCCAATATGTGGTTGGAAGAATAAAAATGCAGCGGAAAGAAGAGGGGTCAGACGTGTCTGGCGTAGAGGGTCTTCTTGCCCTCAGCCTGGGCTCTCTTGACGGCCTTCTCGACGAGAACCTTGATCTCCTCCTCGAGCCCCTCATAGAACTCGGGGCTAACCCTCATGCCCTCGTCAAAGCTCTTGACGAGCTCCTTTATCTTGGACTTAACTATCAGCTCAGCCATTTTTTACACCTCCTTTGAGGCTCCGCTCTACGGCGGTCGCCACAATCCTTAAGTCCTTTGGGTTTATAACCCTTTCCGCTGGGCCGCGTGAGGGTTGGGGGCCTTTCCAAGTGGCGATGATGGGGGGTGTAACTTTTTCAGAAAAAACTGGCTTTTTTCAAGTGCAACCTTTACAGGTGTGTGGAAAGGCGTGGGGGAATTCCGCGGGCAAAGGTTAAATCCCCCTTGTGCTAACCCCTATCGGTGGTTGAATGGGGAGTAGAGTCGTGCTCATCGACGGTGAACACTATCCTGATGTCGTCAGGTGGGCGATAAAAAAGCTGGGTAATGTCTGCTGTGCCGTCTTTCTGGGCGGGAGCGAGAAGATTGGTAGCATTAGGGACATCGAGGAGAGGCTTGAGGTTCCCGTTTATCATGTGGAAGACTACCTTACTGGCCTCGCGAGAGCCTTGAGGGAGAACGAGGTTTCTGAGGTAGTTGACCTGAGCGACGAACCTGTTCTGAACTACGAAGACCGCTTCTGGATTGCGTCCCTTTGCATGTTCTACGGTGTGCCATATCGGGGCGCAGATTTTTACTTCACTCCAAAACCGCTCAAAAAGACCAAAAAGCCGAGTCTCGCGGTTATCGGGACCGGAAAGCGGGTCGGCAAGACGGCGGTCAGCGGCTTCATTGCTAGGACCCTCAAGGAGATAGCGAAGCCTGTGATAGTCACGATGGGCAGGGGAGGCCCTGAGGAGCCGGAGCTTATAGAAGGGGATAAGTTTGAGATAACCCCGCAGTTCCTGCTCAGGCTTGCAGAGAGTGGGAAACACGCCGCCTCTGACCACTTTGAAGACGCGTTGACTTCGCGCGTAACGACAGTTGGCTGCAGAAGGTGCGGCGGTGGAATGGCAGGATTTCCTTTCTTCGATGTTGTGGATGAGGGCGTCAAGCTCGCCGAGAGCCTGCCGAACGATTTAATCATCCTCGAGGGCAGCGGGGCGACGTTTCCCGCTTACCGGGCCGATGGGTACGTTGTCGTCGTCGGTGCCACGCAGAAGCTCGACTTCATAAGGGGGTACTTCGGTCCCTTCAGGCTCTCTTTGGCGGATGTGGTCGTCGTTACGATGGCGGATTCCGTGGGTGAAGACAAGCTGAAGGCTTTGAGGGGTGCGATACTGGACATCAACCCCGACGCCGACATACACTTCACTGC
>JAGHBN010000183.1 GCA_021160985.1 Thermococcus sp. | reverse complement strand
GTAGAGCGACGACTTGTGAAAGAGGACGGTGTTGGTAACGCCGAGGCGCGAGAGGTTCAGGCGGGTCTCCTTTAGCCTGTCTTCCCCCACATCAAAGGCGTAGATTATTCCCTCATTCTCCATGAGCTGGGCGAGATAGGAAGTTTTACCCCCCGGTGCCGCCGCCATGTCCGCAATGACTTCACCGGGCTTCGGTTCGAGCGCCACCGGAGGGTACATCGAGCTGGCCTCCTGGATGTAGAGGAGGCCGCTGAGGTATTCGGGCGTCGAAGTTATTGAGAACGGCTCGCGCGTGAGGCAGAAGCCCTCCCTCGCCCAGGGGACGCGCCTGAACTGGAAGCCCTTCTTGTTGAGGAGCTTCGTGAGCCTTGGAACCTCTATCCTGAGCGTGTTCACGCGGAAGCATCTCGGCAGGGGTTTCTCCATAGCCTCAGCAATCGCCAGCGCCCGCTCGCCCCACAGTTCATAATAGCGCTCCGCGAAGGTCTTGGAGTAGCCGAGGCTGAAGAGCTTTTCTAGCATGGGAGAAGGTTGGAAGGGGGGTTTAAAAGGTTCTCTCTGCTTTATTTCTCATTTCTAGAAGGAATTAAGCAGGAGGTGTCTAAAGTATATTGCGACAACTTGCCGAAAGTCTTTTAAGCAGGAGGTGTCTAAAGTGGCCCTCTCCGACCATCTCTTGCCGGGAGAGGATATTCGGTTCCAGAGCAAAAGCCTCGTGGAGTATGGCGGAAGCAAATACCAAGTCATTGTAACTAACAAGAGAATAATACTCTACGCCCAGAGAGGCCTAGTATTCAAAAGTGATGACGTGGTGACGTTTAAACTCGAAGATGTCCAGGGAATCAAATATAAGGAGCAGGGGATAATCGGGAAAAAGGGAATCATTGAAATACATGCCAAAACCCTCGCTACGCTTTCCGGGCCGGCTTCTGAGATGAAATCCCTTTACCAGCAACTTCTGGGGTTCCTGTGAAGAGTCTTTACTTGTTCTTTCATATCATATTGACCTCCGGCTCTTCTTCAGGCCGTAGAGGTAGAGCGATACAGGAACGATGTCATCTCCAAGCTCGTCCTTCGAGAGGTAAATCACTGGAAATGGGTAGGTCTTCCGCTTCACCTTTCCGTACTTGACCTCGATTCCAAAGAACTTTCCGCGCTCTTTTATCACGAGGTCGCACTCCTTGTTTGAGTCGTAGTAAAAGCCAGCAAAGGTGTGCTTTTCTCTGAGAATCGGCTCCTCAAGGTGCCAGATAACATGAGATGCTACGGTGTTCTCAACAAGCCACTCAACGTTGCCCTCTACGAACTCAAGAGGATCTTCACCGAGGTACACTGCAAAGGCCGTCGCTATGAGAGGACTCTGGAAGACTATCTTCTTCTCCTTCCGATGGGCGTGCCTCTTTCTGCTTACGTCCCAAGCCTCGAGGGTGTAAATTATCCTCGCGCTCTCAAGGATTGCCAAATACTCCCTAACCGTTGGGTGGGAAACCCCGGTTTCTCGAGCCAACGTTACGTAATCAACGCGGTTGCCCTTGAGCCTGAAAACGGCCTCTAACAGCTCCCTCGCAATCTCTTCACTCTTCCCCGACTTGACAATCTCCCCGAGAACCAGCCGTATTATCTCCTCGTAGCGCTCCTCTTTAATGGTTTTCGTTGCCTTGAAATCTAAGACGGCCTCCGGAAAACCACCTGTCTGAAGATGGGCATAGAACAGCCCCTCAATCTCCTCATACCATGCGAATATGTCATCCACAACAGGTTCATCGTATCTAAACGCAACGGTGGGCAGTTTGGGATTCATGAAGCGCGCGAATTCCCTGAAGTTGAGGGGATTGAAGTAGTACTCATTGCCCTCAACGCCCCTCCCAGGCAGAAGCTCAACCTCTTTCCTTATTTCCACAGGATTTGAACCCGTTGCGATAGTTGTTATCCCATCCTCGCCAAGCTCCTTGAGGAGAAGGCGCCAACCATTAAGGTAAGTTATTTCGTCAAGGAGCACGTATAGTTCTCCGTGCCTAAGCTTTAGCTCCTCGATGAACCCTTTAACCTCCCTCCTCGTGAACCTGTCGCAGGGGATGTAAACGATTTTCCGAGCGGGCACTCCTTCAGATATTAACTTCTTCACAAGGATTTTAAGGTAGAAGCTCTTACCTGCACGGCGGATTCCCCTGAGGAGTGTTATCGAGTTTTCTTTTATCCCTACTTCTTTTCTGGGAATAATCTCTCCCGCACGGGATAGGTTTGGGTCTTCTCTCTCCCAGCCTTCACCCTTCCACCATGGATTGTGCCTGACGAGCTTGACTATCTTAACTGCCATGTGTGAAAGTATGCTTTCATAACTTATAAGGTTTGTGAAACCAGACTTTCACAAACTGCACCTTTTGTGAAAGACCACTTTCATAAATTGCACGGTTTATGAAAGACCGCTTTCACAGCGGGCGAAAAACTTTCAATTGATAGTCAAAAAGAGAAGAAGAGCTTCAAACCTTTATCCCGCCCATGACGAGGGCCATCACAGCCTTCTGGGCGTGGAGCCTGTTCTCGGCCTGGTCGAAGACGACGCTGTTCGGGCTGTCTATGACGTCATCGGTGACCTCCTCACCGCGGTGGGCCGGGAGGCAGTGCATGAAGATGTAGTCCGGCTTGG
Organism: Thermococcus sp.; assembly: GCA_021160985.1. Classification (GTDB taxonomy): domain Archaea; phylum Methanobacteriota_B; class Thermococci; order Thermococcales; family Thermococcaceae; genus Thermococcus. The sequence continues at coordinate 5,943 of JAGHBN010000183.1, read as the reverse complement.
CGTGCTTGACGAGCTCCCTGTTGACCTGGAACGGCATGAATATCTTTCTCCTCTCCTCGGCCTCGGCCTCCTGGCCCATGCTCGCCCAGACGTCGGTGTAAATGACGTCCGCATCTTTAACGGCCTGGACCGGGTCGTGGAGGAGCTCGAAGCTTCCGCCGCTCTCGGCCGCGTTCCCCTCGGCCCACCTGATGACCTTCTCGTCAGGCTCGAAGCCCTCTGGAGTTGCAACGACGACGTTCGCTCCCAGCTTGGTTCCGGCTATCATGAGGGAATGAGCCACGTTGTTTCCGTCGCCGACGTAGACGACCTTAAGCCCCTGAATCCTGCCCTTCTTCTCAAGGATGGTCTGGTAGTCGGCAAGGGCCTGGCACGGGTGGGAGAAGTCGCTCAGGCCGTTGATGACCGGGACGCTCGCGTACTTGGCGAGGTCTTCGACATCCTTGTGGGCATAGACACGGGCCATTATTCCGTCAACGTACCTGCTGAGGACGCGGGCGGTGTCGGCAATGGTCTCACCGCGCCGGAGCTGCAGGTCCTGGGCGTTGAGGTAGAGGCCGTAGCCACCGAGCTGGTAGATTCCCACCTCGAAAGAAATCCTAGTCCTCGTGGAGGGCTTCTGGAATATCATGGCGAGGGTCTTGCCCTCAAGAACGCGGTGCGGCTTTCCAATCTTGTTCCAGATCTTCATCATCTCGGCGGTCTTGAGAATCGTCTCAATTTCCTCCCTCGTGAAGTCCTGGAGGCAGAGAATGTCTCTTCCGGCAAGGCTAACCACCATGTGCATCACCGTCTAAAGCTGGGCCCCTGTTTTAATAACCCTTTCGTCGGATAGAAAGAGACGGAACTGAAATCTTTTGAATATCAGTGCACGTGAGCTTTCCAAACGTAATGTAGACCGCTATGTCCCATCCCACTTTTGGGATTTCGACCAGGGATGTGTTAGACTTTTATGACGGTGTGCGGTTCATGAAGCAGAGCTACGACATGATATCCGAGGAGACCGGGGTGGGCATGTTCCACACGGCCGCACTGCTATACATCATCGGTGCAGTCCTGACGATAGTAATTATAGGCCTGCTGCTTATTCTCATAGCGGCCATCCTGGAGATAGCGGCGTTCTTCTCCCTGTCCGACGAACTCGAGAGGCCCGGAGGAAAAGGAGTAGCCGCTATCTGACCTTTCTTCTTTTTTTATTTGCGCCCGGTGTTTCTACAGGATTTTAAAAGCGTGCCAAGTTTTGGTTTTCCCACCCAGTAAACCTAATAAACTTCGAGTTCTTTTTCCTCCGGTGGCAGAGATGGGGAATGGAATCAGGGTCAAACTTGTCAATTATACGAAAAAACCGCTGGAAACTGTCACATGGGCCGCGCTGATAAGCTACTGGGACGAATGGGAGACGGAAGCTTTTCAGAGGCTTGGCGAAGGGGACGTCAGGATGCACCTGCCCCGGGTTCTGGGCTACGGTCATGAGTCAATACTCGAACACGCGGTTCTCACATTTGCGGTAGAGGGGTGTTCCCGCGTCTGCAGCCACCAGCTCGTCCGCCACAGGATAGCCAGCTACACCCAGCAGAGCCAGCGCTACATCGTGCTGAACCCCGAGGATGTCGAGGAGACCTTTGTTATCCCCGAATTCGTAAAGGACGACCCGGAACTCCTCGCTGAATGGAAAGAGCTCATGAAGCGCTCGATAGAACTGTACAGGAAAACCCTCGAGCGGGGAGGGCACCAGGAAGACGCGCGCTTCATACTCCCCCAGGCGGTGAGGACCAAAATCGTCGTCACCATGAACCTCCGTGAGCTGAAGCATTTCCTCGGTCTGAGGGCATGCGAGAGAGCCCAGTGGGAGATTCGCGAGGTTGCATGGAAGATGCTGGAGGAGATTGCCAGAAACAACGAGCTCAGGCCGATTATCAGGTGGGCGAAGCTCGGTCCCCGCTGTGTTCAGCTTGGCTACTGTCCAGAGGGTGAGCTTATGCCACCCGGCTGTTTAAAAATGACTAGGAAAAAATGGGAAAACGTCGCGAAAATATGAACTCCATTTCATAATTTTCATGACTCCCAGAAGAGGTCGAGAAAAATAATTGTGTAATAAGCCCCTTGAAAAATGCATTAATGCCCCATTAAAACCTTTGGTGGCCTTTTTCAACCCGTGAGGCATTTTTATTACTACAAATAGCCAAAAAAGGCCTGAAAAGCCTTTTATATGGAACGAATGAAACGCTATTGAAGCATGCCGTATTCAGTACAATAAGGGGGTTTAGTATATGACAGACTATGGGATACTATCTCTTTTGCCGCCCCTCGTGGCCATCGGAATGGCAATACTGACAAAAAGGGTCCTGTTTGCTTTGTTTTTTGGGGTTTGGGTCGGCGGACTGCTGGTCGCGGGCGGAGACCCAGTAGGCGCAACTACCAAGACCTTGGAGTGGATTGTGTTCAGTATAGCATCGGCGTGGGAGGAGGACGGGCAGATCGTCACCGACCTCTGGAACACAAGGATTCTCCTCTTCGATGCACTTATAGGTGCCGGAGTTGCGCTGATTTACAAAGCGGGCGGAATGAACGCAATAGCAAAGGCAGTCACTAGAAAGATTAGAACCAGCAGGGCGGCTTCCCTCATGGCGGCGATTTTTGGAACCATAATCTTCTTTGACGACTACACTAACACCATCATCGTTGGAAACACCATGAGGCCGATAACCGACAGGGCAAGGGTCTCCAGGGAGTTCTTAGCTTACGCCGACGACTCCACCGCCGCACCGGTGGCTGTTTTGGCGGTCGTTTCAACGTGGATAGGGTACGAGCTTGGGCTTCTAAAGGATGCAATAGCCGAGGTGGGAGCGGACATAAGCGCCTATTCAGCGTGGTTTGCAAGCTGGCCGTACAGGTTTTACCCAATCCTTGCGATCATCCTGGTCTACCTCGTGGCCGTTACTCACAGACACTACGGCCCCATGCTGAAAGCGGAATACCGCGCCAGGACTACCGGAAAGGTGCTCCGCGACGGAGCCCAGCCAATGATGACGACCGAAGTCGATGTCGGAATGCCAATTGAAGGGAAGGAGAACGTCTGGATATTCGTACTCCCGGTAATGACCCTGGTGGCGCTGACGTTCCTTGGTCTGTGGGTAACCGGCGGTGGGAGCGCAACCTACGCGGAGGGAGGCTTCCAGGCCGTCCTATCCAACGCAGACTCGACATGGGCGCTTGTCTGGGGCTCGTTTGGCATGGTAGTTGTCGCAATGGGGCTCGTCATTGGAATGAAGATCATGAGCCTCAGGGAAGTTGAGGAGACAGTGGTCGCGGGTATGAAGCAGATGCACTTTGCAATGATGATTCTTATTCTGGCATGGACTATCAAGAAAGCATGTGACGCCGTCGGAACCGCGGACTACGTTGTAAGCGTAGCATCCAACGCCCTCTCACCGGGGCTGGTCCCGCTGGTCGTGTTCCTTGTGGCGGCGTTTATCTCCTTCACCACGGGGACATCGTGGGGGACCTTTGCCATAATGATGCCAATCGCAGTCCCGCTGGCCTACGAGCTGAGCGGAAGCTTCGGCCCGGTGGTCTACGCTAGCATAGCATCGGTCTTCGCCGGCGGTGTCTTCGGCGACCACTGCTCCCCAATAAGCGACACGACCATCATGAGCTCCATGTTCTCGGGATGCGACCACATTGACCACGTGGCCACCCAGATTCCCTACTCAATCACAGCCGCTGCTGTAGGCGCTTTAATGCTCGTACTGTTTGCCGTGGGTATAACAAACGGATGGCTGCTGCTGGCAGTAGCAGTACCCCTCCTGATAGCCGCCCACTACTTCCTGAGTGAATGGTACGGAGGAAAGACAGGCATTCCCCACGGCAAAGTTCCAGTGTATGTCGTGGAAGACTGAGTTTTATTTATCTTTTTTCAATTATCTTTTCCAAAATTCTTTTTCCCAAAATAACACAAGAGATAACTGATACCGCCATTAGGGGGTTCCAAACCAGTGGTTTAAGAAACCCTTTTTAGGACTCCGTTTTTCCACACGCTCCTAGTGATACATTATGAAAACAAAGAGCTGTGAGGTCGAACTACCCTACGGCTGGGAAACTCTTCGCGCTATAATCAGCGAGCCTGGAAAGACGCTACCGTTCTTCCCGTACTTTGAGGGCATCAGCCGAGATACCGTTAGATTCAAAGTCCCCGCTTCATTTTCGACTTCGGCTACGAGTTCAAGCTGGCGGTTGGGTTCAGAGAGGGGGTGCGGCTTACACTTTTACCGGCGATAAAGGGATACTCACAGTAGCTTTCGACATGGTAAGAAACAAACTTAGGGTCACTGCCAGCTGGTCGAGCTTTGGCGAATCCCTAATGGGAAAACCGCTCCAGATCTTTGCAGAGGGCATCGCCGAAGCCATAAAAGAGTTCTGCTCCTCAATGGCCTGTCCAACGGTGAGGCTCAGCGAAAGCAGAGGGGAAGTAGAGCACGTGACGCCCGAAACGGCCCCAGCTATCGTCAAAAGGATCGCAATAGAACTCGGCAGGGACTTCGTCATTGAAGGCGAGGGTGAAGACGGAACCTACCTTTCGGTCGAAGTTCAAGACGGCAGTCTGAGAAAGCTGAGGGTCAAACAGGGAACGAAAGAGTCCATAATCGAAGCTAATATACCCGTTGTGGAGCTTGGCAGTGAGCTCTTCGAAGGACTGCCCCTTGGGAAGAAGTTCAGAATCAGGGCAGGGAAAATATAAGGGAGGTCAGCCGACGACCTCCCCAAAGGCAAAACGTTCTTTCACATTTTTTATCTCAATCTGGACTTCTTCCCCAACCTTGGTGTTCGGCACAAAAACCACAAAGCCCTTAATCCTGGCGATGCCATCTCCACCTTTCCCAAGGCCTTCAATCCGAACCTTATAGCGCTCGCCCCTCTTTACGGGGGGCTTCCTCTGAGGAACACCTCTGTGCTCCAACTCAGACACCACCGGAGGATTTTCGAGAACATAGCGTCGATTTACTATAAAAAGATTGCCATGCGAGCTAACACAAGAATCAGAAAGAATAGGAGTACAGAGCTCAAATCTCACTCTCAACTTCTTCTATGGCTTTCTTCAGCTCGTCGTAGGCCTCTTCTAGGGACTCGGGGATGACCTTGGTGTCCGCTATGACCGGCATGAAGTTGGTGTCGCCATTCCACCTGGGGACTATGTGGAGGTGGACGTGGCTGTCTATCCCAGCCCCGGCAACGCGGCCGAGGTTCACGCCGAGGTTGAAGCCGTCGGGGTTCATCGCTTTCTTTATCGCCCTGATCATGAGCTGGGAGAGCTTCATAATCTCAAGGAGCTCCTCGTCGGTCAGCTCCTCCCACTTCCCAACGTGGCGGTATGGGGCTATCATTACATGGCCCGGGTTGTATGGGTAGTTGTTCATAATGACAAAAGTGTGCTCCCCCCTGTGAAGTATAAGCCTCTCCCTATCGCGATTCTCTTTGGGGAAGTCGCAGAAGATACACCCCTCATGCTTGGGTGAGCGTATGTACTCGATTCTCCAAGGTGCCCACAGGACTTTCATTCTCACCACCGGAAGAAGAGAGAAAGGATGCTTAAAAACCTTACAGTTCCACGCCGGAGAACATCAGAACGAGGTAGAGGAGGTAGAGTGCAAGGAAGTAGGCCCCCACGCGCCTGTCTATGCCGCCGGTCTTCTTCAGAGAGACTATCATCGGAATCATCGCGAGGAGAACCAGCAGGATTGTCAGCACCGATGCCCCTGTTTGAAGAGGCCTTATGAGGGAGGCAATTCCCAAAACGACGAGGGCGTTCATTATGTTGGCGCCTATGATGTTGCCGACACTTATGCTCCCGCGCTCCCTTATGGCACCGTAGAGCGCGTTGGTCATCTCCGGGAGTGAAGTCCCGATGGCGACGACCGTTGCACCTATGACGAATTCTGAAATTCC
>JAGHBN010000051.1 GCA_021160985.1 Thermococcus sp. | reverse complement strand
GTGATAATGGCTTGGGGGCATGGTGTAGCCTGGTCTATCATCGCGGGCTCCAGAGGCCATGAGGAGAAGCGGGTTTGCTGACTCGGGGATGAACTTCTGGAGACCCGCGCGGCTGGAGAAACCCGCGGACCGGGGTTCAAATCCCCGCGCCCCCACCATTTCAGCCCTTTGCTTCGCAAAGCGCTGGCGGAAAGGGGTGAACTGTTTTAGAAGAATAATCTTGCTAGGGTTTTTATTCCACTCACAGGATTGTAAGTGAGAACACTGTGTGATGACCTTGTAAAAAGGGTTTAACTCTAGAGAGACGCCCGAAGGGCGTCGAAAGGAAATTAAACCCGCGTGATAAGCACATAACGAACGTTCTCCACTTAAAAAGAAGAATGTTGGAGTCAAACCCATACCCGGAATCATGATCCCCATGAATAACGATTTTGATGAAACTTTTCGCCAGAAAAGTTTCCACCGCAAGGTTTTAACGTCTCCTTTTCCATTTCACCCTTTAGGGGTGAGGTGCATGGAACTCGACGTTGTTGGGATTGGAAACCTGAACTACGACATTATACTGCTCGTGGACAGATTCCCTGAATTTCACGAAAAAATAAACGCTAAGCATGCTCACTTCGGGCTTGGAGGTGCTGCGGCAAACACCATAAGCTGGCTGGCTCACTTCGGCCTAAAGACGGGCTACATCGGAGCCGTTGGAAGGGATGAAATTGGAGATGTGCACTTCTCGTACTTCAGGCGCATAGGCGTTGACACAGGAGGAATACGGGTTGTAGAGGCTCCCTCCGGAGTTGCCATTGCTCTGATACGCGGGGAGGACAAGAGGATAGTAAAGTACCCGGGGGCAAACCTTCTCAAAGAGGTGGACTTTGAGTACCTCTCAAGGGCAGGGCATGTCCATATGTCCTCGAACCCTGTAGAGACCATAGTCGAGGTCGTTAAATTTGCCCACGAAAGGGGGATAACCGTCTCGCTGGACATCGGGGAGGCCCCTCTGCCCCGGGAAGTGGAGGGGATGGTGGACGATCTGATGATGAACGAAGACGAGTACAGGAGGAAGTTCGGCTCCCTGGACCCCTCTCTCTCACTGGCGAAGAACCTCGTCATCACACTCAACGGGGGTGGGGCCCTCGTTAGGGATAGCAGTGGGAAAGTCAGCGAGATAAGGGGCCTCAGCGCTCAGGTGGTCGATTCCACTGGGGCAGGGGACTCTTTTGCGGCGGGGGTGATTTACGGAGTGATTAACGGCTGGTCCCTGGAGGATTCGGCAAGGCTGGGAATGCTCCTCGCGTATCTGACGGTTCAGAAAGTGGGGGCCAGGAGTGCGATAGTGCCTTTGGACGAGGTTAAGAGAATTGCCTTGGAGGTTGGCCTTAAGCTGCCCTTCAACGGGGATTAAGGCCGTTTTTCACTTCTTTATGCCTCCTTTCTGGTTAAATGGTCAGAATTTCATTTCATTGGCCCTTGGATGCGCTCAGTCCTTCCTTGGATGGTTTTTAAGATTTGCCTCTCTTCCGGCAACCAGGGGGCATGTGCATGGCCCTGGGATAAAAAAGTTTCCCTCATAACGTTTAAATAATGGTGGGGCAATGTAGTCTCTGACTGTAAGAAACCCTTAAAAATCCGTGGCCTAAAGGGATTTAGATAGGCCAAAAGTCTTTAGAGTGGAGGTGAACTGCTTGGAAATCATAATCGACAACTTCAAGCCAAAGATTACGAGGCCTTTCAAGAGGAAGAACGAGTACTGGGTCAAGCTCATCCTCTCGGAGGGCGAAGAGTACGTGATGAAGTTTAAAACCCCCCTCGAGGCCGAGGACGCTATCTACGGAATGCTCGATGACCTCCAGGTTTACGGGGGGAAGGTCAAGCTAAAACTCCGCGAGGGCAACGTTATTGAGGACATAGAGGTTCTTGAGCTCTATAAACCCTCCGCCAAGGAGCTTCTTGACGAGTACTTTACCGACTAATCTATGTCCTTTTCTGTTCATTGCAGTTGGATTTTTGACAATAACCTATATATAGTCATGGAACCATAGATATGTATTGAGGCATCCTGTGGGGGGCAAAGTGGTAGGGTTCAAATATTCTCGGAGGTCTTCAAGGTGGCAAGGCGGAAAAACAAGGAGCTGCTCGAGCTCGCGATGGACATAGGCGGAGAAGAAGCCGTTGATGTAATTAAGGCTCTGGAAAAAAAGAAGGAGGCCACCGATGAAGAGCTCGCAGAGATGACTGAAATCAGGGTTAACACCGTCAGGAAGATACTCTACGCGCTCTACGACGAAGGTCTGGCCGAGTTCAAGAGAATCAGGGACAAGGAGACGGGATGGTATTACTACTACTGGCGCCTCGAGACGAAGAAGCTTCCGGAAATACTAAGGGCCAAGAAGATGGCCGAGCTCAAGAAGCTCAAGGAGATGCTCGAAGAGGAAACGAGTGAGATGTACTATTGGTGCGGCAACGAAGGGCATCCAAAGCTCACCTTCGACGAAGCGATGGAGTACGAGTTCCAGTGTCCCATATGCGGTTCCATGCTGATGCAGTATGACAACACGGCCATCGTTGAGGAGCTCCAGCGTAGGATTGAGGAGCTCGAGATAGAGCTCGGACTTAGGGAGAAGCCAAAGAAGAGGAGCCGGAAGAAGAGTTCCTGACTGAATGGAAAGAAACTTCGGGGTTGGTGATAATGAAGGAAGTTATTATTCTGGAAAAGGTTTATGGGGATAGGAGTGGCTTTTTTAAGCTTGAACGGAAACTTAAGCCCCTCCTTGGGGAGCTTGAGGTTGAGTGGAAGCTCTCGGCTGTTAAGAAGAACTGGGTCAAGGTAACCCTTTCTGGTGAGGACGAGGAAATAAGCGCAAATCTCGTGAGGGAAGAGTTTGGAGAGGTTCCGTACCGCCTGAGCGAGGTAAAGGAAGGCGATGTTTACAGGGGCCGCTTCATCGACCTGGGGAAGGTTGGATACGGGGCCTACGTTGACATAGGCATCTTTTCGCCCCGGCCGAAGGACGCGCTCCTCCCCCTCTACTACCTGAAGGACGTTTTTGGGGAAATGCCCGTCAGGGAGATGATAAGGCGCTTTGGGTGGGTTGACAATCTTCCCGTGGAGGTCAAGGTAACGAGTGTCGAGTTTGGGGCGAGGGAAGTTGAAGTGTCCTTTAGTGAGCCTCAACTGAAGCGCATAAGGGGATGGCTTGAGGACGGGTACGATAAGCTCTTTGTGGCTGGAACCGTGAGCGAGAACGTGGAGAGGGCTCTAATTGAGACTGGACACGGGAGGGACGTGAAGCGCATAGAGGAGCTTGGACTCATGGAAACTCTCGTCATCCTCAAGAAGGGAACCCAGGCGCCGGGGATAATAAAGGAGATAGGGCCCCTGCTCAAGGGGGCAGTCATGGGTGCTATCAAGTTCCAGTGAGTGAGTTCACCACCCTCGCGGTCAGTGCCGAGAGGCTTATCATCGCGTACGGGTAGAGGAACGGGGACAGCGGAAGCAGGAGGGCATAGAGGACGGTCAGGGTTAGGAGGAACGGTGTGTGCCCCCTCTTTCTTTTCAGCCTTCCTCCATCCTTCGCGCCGTACAGGAGGACGAGTATCGCCGGCAACCCCTGGAAAAGGAATACCGCCCATCTCCCGGGTGCAGGGTTGTTGAAGTGGATGAAATAGCCCAGGTAGGGCGGGGAGAATGCGTAGAGGATCAACGCACCGGAGAGGCTTATAAGGAGGTAGCCGAGGTTTCTCAGAGGCCTCCCGGGGAACGCAAGGACGAAGGCAACGGGGATCACGAGAACGTACGGGTTTATCACGGTGGCAAAGACCGTGAAGACGGAAATAACTCCAACCTTCAGAAGGGTCTCTCTGGGGTCTATGCTCATTTGGAGGTTGCTCAAAAGGGCTAAAACAACTGCAAAGGCCACTAGTCCTATTGTGATGCCGCTGATGCTGGATATGAACGTTCTGAACTCCGGGGCAACGAAGGTGAGCCCGAATATGAGGAAGCCGAGCTCCCTGTATCCCTTGGGGGCAATGTAGAAGGAGAGGCTTGCGAGGATTAGGACCAGCACCCAGTGGGCGAAGTTGAGGTTCTCCTCTATCGGGGCGGCCACCTTGAAGAAGGGCCACAGGAGGGCTGAAAGGGGGTTGCTCACACCCCCGCCGGCCCAGGCCTTCAGGCCGTCGAAGAAGACCCTCAGGAAGGAATCAGTCATCTGGAGGGGTGGGGCGTTGAGGGACCACAGGAATATCAGGGCTATCGTGAGGAGGTAAAAGCTGCCGGCGTGGTTGCCCTTCCCCCTCAGCGGGAGTCCGAGGATGATCGATACGAGGAGGAAGGCCAGGAGGTACGTCACCTTGGAGTCCCTCGGCGGGTTCCAGAGGTCTGAGAACGCCCTTTCAGTGAGGTAGATGTTGCTCTCGTTTCCGGTTATGAAGACCACGTCGCTGAGGACTATAACGGAGGGCTGGAACGAGTACCTCTTGGAGAGCCCGGTCCTCCACCACAGCTCCCTCATCACCTCGTTGTTCTCAACGTTCCCGACCAGAACCAGGGTGTCGTTGCCCCTCTCTTTTATCGTTGAGAGCTTCGAATCGACGTAGTGGGCCCATCCCCTGGCCCAGCTTGCGTTACCTGCTATGACGGTGTACGTAGAATTGGATTCAAGGAATGATTTGAACGCCTCCTGGTTTGGGTAATAAGCCAGCTCGGCGGCAGAAACGGTGGGCAGGAGCATCAGGAACAGGATCGCTACGGCGAGGGCCTTTTTCATTTTCTCCCTCCCCGGTGGATACCCAAAAGTGGTTAAAAAGTTAATGGGCCCTTGATCGGGCCGATTTCAGGGGCTCTCAGAATCGTCCTTTTCTCCGGACGCCTCTTCCTTCTTCTCTAGCTTCTCGAGTAGCCTGTCGACTATCTCCATGAAGGCCTTCGCCGCCACGGTGTCCTCGTAGAGGACTATCGGAATTCCCGCGTCGCTCGCCTCCCTGGCCTTGAGGTCTATCGGTATCTCCCCGAGGAAGTCAACTCCCTCCTTCTCGGCCAGCTTCCTGCCGCCGCCCTTGCCGAAGATGTCTATCTCGTTGCCGCAGTGCGGGCAGATGAGGTAGCTCATGTTCTCCACGACGGCTATGTATGGAACCTCCATCTTCTTCATCATGTTGACGGCCTTTCCTGTGTCGAGCAAAGCAACTTCCTGCGGGGTGGTGACTATTATCGCCGCGTCGAGCTTCAGCGTCTGGGTTACTGTGAGTATCTCGTCGCCGGTTCCGGGCGGGAAGTCGATTATCATGAAGTCGAGCTCTCCCCACTTGACGTCGCCGAGAAGCTGCTTTATAGCCTTCGTGACGAGGGCACCGCGCCATATGATGGGCTGATCCTCGGGGACTAGGAAGCCCATGCTCATGACCTTTATGGGGGTCGTCTGGCCGAGGAAGTCGTTCATCGGCGGCAGCATCTCGAACCTCCCGTCCTCGAGCTTCTCCGCGAGAACGTCCGCCCTGTCAACCCCGAGCATCTTGGCCACATTGGGCCCGTGGATGTCCGCGTCGAGTATTCCCACGTAATAGCCCTTCTTTGCCAGAGCCGCCGCCAGGTTGACCGCGACGGTGCTCTTGCCCACGCCGCCCTTTCCGCTGAGGACGGCTATCTTGTACTTCCACTTCTCCTGCTTCTCGTTGATCCTCTGGGTGAGGGGGTCCGCGCCCAGTCCTCCTATGTTAAGGGTTGGAGCTTTGATCGTCATCTTTACACCTCCGGTTTTAGGTTGTTCTAAGGGGCTTAAAAGTTTTGTCCAAAAAAAGGACAATGATACCCAGTTCTGGGTATTATATGGGCATCACCACCGGAACCCCTCTTATCTCCCCTATCTCCACCTTAACGCCGTAGACTTCCTTAAAAAGTTCCTCGCTCAGGACTTCAAGGCCCCCGTCCGCTATTTTTCTCCCGTTCTTCATGAAGACGAACCTCTTCGCGAAGCGCAGAGCTAAATTCACGTCGTGCATGACAGTTAAGACCGCCTTCCCCTCCTTTGCCAGCTCCCTCGCTAGCCTCATGACCTCAAGCTGACTTTTAAGGTCGAGGTTGTTGGTCGGCTCGTCCATCAGCAGGATTTCGGGCTCCTGCGCCAGCGCTCTGGCTATGCTGACCTTTTGCAGTTCGCCACCGCTTATCTCGTTCGTCCTCTTGAGGGCTAACTTCTCAATGCTGAGCTTTCTCAGGGCTTCCTCGACGACATTCAAATCTCTCTCTGAGGGGGTTAACCCCATGTAAGGCCTTCTGCCAAGGAGAACGGTGCCGAAGACCGTCAAAAACCCCGGCTCGGCCCTCTGCGGAACGTAGGCGAGAACCTTCGAAAGCTCCCTCGGAGGGTAGTCCCCAATAGGTCTGTCCTTGACAAACACGCCATTGCACTTCAGGATTCCGGCGAGACAACGTAGGAGGGTGCTCTTTCCGGCCCCGTTCGGCCCGAGGATTGCCACGAACTCACCCTCGCCGACTTCCAGGTTTATTCCTCTCAGAACCTCCCGCTCGCCGTAGGAGAAGCCAACGTTTCTCGCCTCAATCATCGCCGTCCCTCCATCTTCACGAGAAGGTATATGAACGTCGGCGCGCCGAGGAACGAGGTTATGACGCCAACGGGGAGTGTCATGGGTGAAACGATTAGCCTCGCAATTGTATCGGCTGAAACGAGGAGTAAAGCTCCTGCCAGGGCCGAGAGAGGGATGAGCGAGCGATAATCACCGCCAGCGATGAGGCGCATCGAGTGGGGAGCGATTAGGCCGACGAAGCCTATTACCCCCACGAAGGCCACCGTCACGGAGGTTATGAAAGCGGAAAGGAGAGTCCCGACGAGCCTCTCCCTCTCGATGTTGACTCCAACGCTCTTGGCTATCTCGTCGCCGAGCGTCGAGGCGTTCAAGTCCCACCGCTTAATTAGGAAGTATACGAAAACGAAAGCAAACGCGATCGCCATTATTGCGTTTTCCCTCCACGTCGCCCTCGCGAGGTTTCCGAAGCTCCAGTAGACCATGGCCGAGAGCTGAAGCTCGTTGGCGAAGTACTGGACGAGGGTGGTTAAAGCTGAGTAGAGGGAGCTCATCGCAACCCCAGCGAGGACTATTGCCTCAGGGCTCAGACCGCGGAGCCTCGCCAGAGCGAGAATGACGAGGGTTGCGCTTATCGCCCCGAGGAACGCGAAGAGGACTACCGCATACGGGTTGTTGAGGAAGACCTGCCCCGAGTTGAGAGAGTAGCCAGCGCCGAGGATTATGGCGAGGGATGCCCCGAACATCGCCCCGTGCGAGACGCCCATCGTGAAGGGCGTTGCCAGCGGGTTCCTGAGGTAGCCCTGCAAAACCGCTCCAGCGACCCCCATCGAGGCCCCGACGAGGATTCCCGCGACTATTCTGGGGAGCCTTATTCCGAGGAGCACGAGACGGTCGTCCCTGTTTCCACCGCCGAAGAGAACCGCGAGGACTTCTTTAACCGAAACGTGATAGGGCCCGCTTGAGAGCGAGAGGAGAGAAACAGCTAACAGGGAAAGGAAAAGGACGAGGCCTATGAGGAGCTTTCGCCTCAGGTAAGCTTTGTAGTCCATGACCATAGGCATCACGGGTTTGTCGGCAGGCCGTAGGTAACGTTCCCGCCCGCGAGGTCTATCTCACCGAACCCGCCGAACTCCTTCGCGAGCTCCTTGTAAACGGGCTTCCCGACGAGGAAGGTAAATATCTCGTCAGCCTTCTCAGCGGGGTCAATGCCCCTGAAGCGCTCGGGATATATGACCTTTCCGATGTAGTAGGCGTCAGCTATGGCAATTCCTATGTTGGTGTTGTAGAAGTTATACGGTAAGACCCCGTAGAGGTTGCCTTCCTTGACGGCTCTGAGCGAGTTGTAAAAGTCGGGGTTGCTCCTGTAGTCGTCGAGGATTATCTTAAGGCCACCCTCGTCGGTGAAGATATAGTCCGGGTTCTCCTTGAGGAGCCACTCCTTGTCAACCTGCACCCAGCCGTGCCTGTTCGTGCTGGTTAGTTTCGAGGCGATGTTATCCAGACCGAGAACTGTGAAAGGGGTGTAGTAAACGGAGGTGCTCGTTATTCCATGGGCGCCCTTGTAGCCTATTCCCCCAAGGTAGACCTTGGGGCTCTTCAAACCTTTTGTGAGGTTCTCAAGGTAGCCCTGCTGTTCCCTGATGAAGTCTATTATCTTCCTGGCCCTCTCCTCCCTCCCGAGGATTTTTCCAGCCAGGAGAAGGGACTTGAAAAAGGTCTCGTCCGTGAAGTTCTCCAGCGTGCCGTAGCTTAGGACTACAACGGGGATTCCAGTTTTCTCCTGGACTTCATCAGCCGTTCCCCTGCTCGCAAAGACCCAGAATATCACCTGCGGGTGAACCTTAACGAGGGCCTCCATGTCGGGGAGCTTTCCTGGACCACCCGGGCCGATGATCGGCAGGTTGAGAAGCTCTGGATGGGCCAGGATGTAGGGCCTCCCGTAGGGGTAGCGCTTCTCCAGCTCCTCGATTCCAACGACCTTATCGGTCGCGTTGAGGTAGACGAGGATCCTTAAAGCCCCCGGCCCAACGGCTACAACACGGGTCACGTTGGCCGGGAGCTTTACCGTCCTTCCGAGGGTGTCGGTAATCGTGATGTAGCCGGGGGCTTTCTCGGGAGAATTCGAGGTAGGTGGGGATGCCTGGGACGCTGAGCTTCCGAGGCATCCGGCAGAGAAGACAAGGAGGATGATAAT
>JAGHBN010000004.1 GCA_021160985.1 Thermococcus sp. | reverse complement strand
GTCGTCATAAACTACGAAATACCTTGGAACCCAGTCGTGTACATCCAGAGAATTGGTAGAGTTTACAGATATGGACAGAAAAAGCCCGTAATTTTCATTTATGGAATTCTCCCTGTCTTTAAAGTAGAAAGGCGAGTTTTGGAGGTTGTACTTGACAAGATTAACAAAATCAAGACAGACTTTGACCTGGGAAGTGCAGAGATTGTAGGTGAGATAATCTCGCAGAAGGACATTGAGAAAGTGATAATGGAAACCTATGCAAACCTCTTGGACACGGAGGAGGCAAGAGAAAAGATTAGCAGGGACTTTGAGGAAAAACGGCGGTTACTCAATAAAATCAAAGAGGCTCTGAGTAAAGCGAAGGCAGTTCAGAAACACGTTCGCCTTGAACGCCTTCTGAAGGACAAAAACGTGCTTGAACTGGTAACGGAGCAACATGTCATTCGTTACCTCCAATACCTAAAGGAAACAGGCCTCGTTTATGGTTCCATTGGAGGCCAGTTTGGGCACATGTGGATTAATGATAAAGAACCCAATTTCGACAACATAAAACTAAACAAGAAGCAAGTCGAGGAGCATGTCAAAGCCATTTGGAAGAGAGTTCAGGAGGCATCTGAAATCGTTAGGCCAAATCTGGATGACCCCGGCGCTATGAAGGCCATACTCTTGGGATTAGAGAGTGAGGGAGTTGCGGCATTCCTGTGGGAGGGAGAGACCCTTTACGGGGAAGTTAGGATAGTCACGTTTACTGACGGCCTTGGAACTGTTGTGGAGGAAATTCCGGTAGTTGTTTTAGAGAGTGGGGATGTGAAACCTGTAACTTGGCTCAAAGAGCTCGAGGTTTTCGACGAAATCGACCATGATAAAGTCAAAGAACTGCTCCAAAAGCAATTGGATACAAGGGTTGCCATTAATTCAGAGCTCATAAAGTACCTCCGCAGAGAGGTTCATGAGTCAGTCAAAAACCGCGCTACCCTGCTGATAGGGAAGTATCACTCCGAGATACGTAAGGTTAGTTCTGATACTAAGCTTGGCAAATACATAAAGGAGAGGAAGCTCAAAGAACTGAGAGAGAAAGTTAAACAGGAAATGAACAGGAAAAGAGCAGTGGAAGTATCCTTCTCAGAGAAGCCCATTGGGAAAGTTCTCCTAATTGGGGTCAATGACGCGAATAAGTTCACTATCAAAAAACCCAGTGGGGAGTCTAAACCGTTCGACCCCGAACTCTGGAGGAGGAAAAAGGAGGTTGAACTTGCGGCTATGGCAGTTGTTGAATGGTGGGAGGAGCACAAACTTGGGAGAAACCCAAAGGATGTCTCCGCAGATGGAAGGGGTTATGACATTGAAAGTGTAGGGGAGGACCATGAGACTTTTTACGTCGAGGTCAAGGGGTTTAAGGGAGAGCCTGTCAAGGTCGAACTCACGGAAAACGAGTATTATGCGGCATCATATTACAAGGATAAGTACCTCCTCTACATTGTTCCCCATGCAATTGAGAATTACCAACGTATCCTCCAAGGAATTGAACCTGCGGAGCCGATAATAATTCCAGACCCAGTAAACAATCTGAAGGATTTCATTGAGATCGATTGGAAACCACGGTATGTTATTAACCTCCCGAAAGACATCAAGAGCCAGAGTAAAATATTAAGGTAATCCTCAACAAGTTTGATTTCATGAAAATTGATGCGGTGATTGATATGGTGGAAGAGAAGGTTGTTGGTGTCACCTTCCCCGTCCCAAAGCAGTTCTTGGATAGGATACTCGAGGGAGGCAAGAGGGTCTTCGTCAAGCCCTCCACACTGAGGGTTCAGCCCGGAATGAAGGTCGTCTTCTACGCCTCCAGAGAGGGTCACGCTTGGCTCGGGGAGGCGGAAGTTGAAAGCGTTGAGTTCTTTAATAGCGTTGAGGAAATCATTACGAAGTACGAAAAAGAGCTTTTCCTCACTCCAAAGGAGCTTAGGGAGTACGAGCGCGAACGCCAGAAGTGGCACTCCCGCGGAAGGAGGCCGAGGCCGTGGATGGTGCTCAGGCTGAAGAACATCAAAAAGTACCTGAAGCCCGTCAAGCCGCCGAGGTTCATTGCTGTCTCGGGCAGATACATTAAGGAGGATGAGTACAGAGGGATATTGAAGAAGGCGGGAGTTTAACTCCCCTAACCTATTTTTGACATAAGAGAATGCTGGGGCGAGAGAGGTGATACTGTGGATTTGCTTGGGGCTGTTAAACGGGCCAAAGAGATTGTTGGCAAAATCCCCAATGAAGAATCGACCAAACTGCATTTAATCCTGCCTGTTCTTATAGCCCTTGGATGGGATGTTTTCAATCCTGATGAGGTTATGCCAGAGACCCACACAAATGAAGGTCGACCCGACTATGCTCTCATGATAAACGGCAGAACTGTAGCATTTCTCGAAGCGAAAAGTGTTAAGGAGAGAATATTTACCAGCGGGGGGATTAACCCAAAACACGTAAGACAGCTTGGCAGGTATTGCTTCGATAGGGGAGTTGATGTTGGAATCTTAACTAATGGACTCCAGTGGGCATTGATAAAAGCTTATGAATCGGGCAAGAGTATCGATGAGAGGGTTATTCTCGCCGTGGACTTGATGAACCAGAGCATAAAGGAAGTCGTCGAGAGGCTCCTCTGGCTCTCAAAGGAGAAAATCACTGATTATCAAAACATTCCACCCGGGTACTCAAAAATACCCACACAGGTGCCCTTGCAGAGGATACCTATTCAAACACTTCCGAATCCACGCCCTCCTACAGTTTCTTCTCCCGGGAATCACAAGTTCAGGACGCTCTACGTGTCAGCCAGAGAGATTCCGTCCCTTCCAGCGTCGGCTATTCCTGTGAGGGGGCTTTTGGGAGCTAATCTTAAAGGGTATCAGCCATCAGGAGTGTTTGTAAAACTCAATGGTAAGTGGTACCGTGTTGAGGTCTCTCATTGGGAGAACTGGAGACGTCACAAGCTTGCTTGGAGCAGTATCACTGCAGTGGTTGTCAGGTTTCTCTGCGATAAGGGGATATGTGACTTCCCAGAGATGGGCCGCTTACTAACCAAACAGTATCCAAGAGCTCATCCAGAATGGACTGCCAAGGTTGAAGACTGGTACGTCGGAGGACCAGCCAATGGCAAAGAGGCCGTGAGTGCACTCAACAAGCTTGAGAAACACTTGGGGGTGGAGATAGCACTTAAGATTAAATAACAAAGAAAAAATCATAGCATATCCTCAATCAGCTTGTAATCTTCTTCGGGGATTTCTCTCATTGCTTTGCCCATTAAGTGGCCGCTCCAGCGCTTCTTGTTGGTTATGAATTTCAGCTTTGGAATGAAGGGCTTGAAGTCAAGCTCGCCGAGCTTTACTGGCTTGATCTTAATCCTCAGCGGATAAGTCTCGTTGGGGGGAGGTGGGCTTTTGAATATCCTGCTTGAGTCAGTGTATGGCTCGCTAACGACCTCGAAAATTCCAACGATTTTTGGCTCAAGGACTTCTTTGTTTTTCCTCTCCTGCTTGACGTAAAAGATGAGTCTGTCGCCGGGCTTGACCTTGGCGATGGTGTTCTTGTGCCTCTTAGCCACTCCCCAGACGTTCTTCTTTTTGATAACCTCCCAATTGTCTCGGTTGGTGATACAGAGCCAGTACCTCATGGGAGTTCACCCTAACTTTTTCGGGAAGAATGAAATAAACGTTCCGCATCGTCACCTGGGTTTTAGTTTTCAAATTAAGCTAACCACTTGATGAAACTTTGCCCAGCAAAGTTTCCTAACGTGGGGCAAAGCCCCACTCCAGGGGTTTGAGAGTAC
Organism: Thermococcus sp.; assembly: GCA_021160985.1. Taxonomy (GTDB): domain Archaea; phylum Methanobacteriota_B; class Thermococci; order Thermococcales; family Thermococcaceae; genus Thermococcus. Next base: position 520 of record JAGHBN010000004.1, on the reverse strand, counting down.
GGAGCAAGCTTTAGCAAAGCTTGACCAAAAGTTTGTGATTCTTTTACAAGACCCTCCTAAGAAAGGATTTTAATACTTCATTTTAGCCCTTAGAAGAGGAATTCGCTACTAATTCTCCTTCTTGTGAGGGTTCTGCTTGAACTGTGCTCCCTTCGGAGCGCAAAAAAGAATGGGCCTCTAAAAGGTGCTCTCAAAAATGGATTCCTTGTCCCAAAAAGGAGCGAGTCAAAAAGAAATCCACTCAAAAACTGCTCTTTAAAAGAAAATCACGAACTTTGATGAAACTTTGCGAAGGCAAAGTTTCTATGGTAGCCCCGCCGGGATTCGAACCCGGGTCGCGGGATCCAAAGTCCCGCATGCTTGGCCGCTACACCACGGGGCTGCCCGTTATGAAGAGCTGAGAAGAGGCTTATAAAGTTTAGTGCAACTCTGCCGGACGAGACTACCTTATTGCAACGTGGCCCCCATCCATTGTCCTAATAAAGGAAAAAATTCTTGGCGGGCTTCGCACGAGCAGAGC
>JAGHBN010000149.1 GCA_021160985.1 Thermococcus sp. | reverse complement strand
TTCTAATTCCGTCTCTTGCGGTTCCTTCTATAGAAATCAGCGTCCAGTCAATAGGCGCTTCTCAATGCGAGAGGTTCTGGATAGATGTGAACGTTACCAACCTTGAGAACAGGGAGCTTGTGAACTACACATTCAACATAACCATTCCCTCTGACAGGATACCCGCTTACTCCAGGCTCAAAGCCGGTAATGTCTACGTCGTCGATGAGAGCGGCAATCCCCTCTACTACTGGGTGATGAGAAGAACCTCACGGGTTTTTACGGTCTTTTTCAGGGTTCCATACATTCCCGCTGGCGGCTGGAGGGTGGCCAGGATTTATTATGGCTCGGACAACCCCTACCGGAGGTACAGGAAACCCGACAGACTCTTCGTTTACTTCAACAACTTTAACAGCCTTGGGAACTACTCCCATGTTGATACGGGCATCTTTGATAACTCCAATCCCTTTGATTCCGGTGGACTTGATGTCCATAGGGGCAGGTTGAAGATAAACTCCACCATCCCCACTTGGTTCCTTTCCCAGGCAAAGGAGGCCCAGTTAACGACTCTAACAGTGGATGATGGTTATAGAATAGTCTTCAAGTTCAGACGCGTTTCCGATAAGCAGGGAGTGGACAGCTACCCGTTTTACATGTTCATTCATGCCAACGCGGGGGATAACAGACACCGGTACGACTACATAGGAATCCATGAGGTCGTTGACTGGAACGGAGGTTCGAAGTTTTACTTTGAGTTTGGGAACGATAAGGACAATTCCCCCGATACCACAGGAAAAGCTGGAAAGCAGTACTACCTCGGCGAGATTTTCGTCTCGCCCTCAAACAGCACCGGTAGGGTTGAGAAATTCTCAAGTGGGGCCTTGATAGCTTCTCACGTCTTCGAGACCAACAATCGCTTCAAGAACAGGCAAATCTCCGTCGGTTTCGGCCAGGCCAACTCAGATATCTTCGCCACCGTCAACCTTTTATCTTACGTTGACTGGGTTTATGTGGTGAGGAGCGCTAACTACGATGTTGAAATAGTGGGAATGTGTGCCGAATGTAGCTTTAGTTAGGCGGTGGTTTAATGGCAAGGCGTCGTATTGACCTCCTATCAATCCTCTCATACTTCCTCCTCCTCTTCATCGCCCTAATCGTTATCCTCCACTTCGTATTCGGATTCCAGTACGTCGTTATCCTGACCGATTCTATGGAGCCCAACATAAACCCCAACGACATCGTGATAACGAAACCCGTCGACCCGGACCAGCTCCGCGTTGGTGACGTCGTGATGTATAAAATAACGATCGGAAATGCCACCTACAGAATCACCCACAGGATCGTGGAGATAAGGACGGAGCCGGATGGGGACCACTACTTTGTAACAAAGGGTGACAACAGGGAGTACAGTGATCCCTGGAGGGTGTATCCGGAGGACATTGTCGGCAGAGTTGTTCTCGTTATCCCGAAGGTTGGGGTTATTTGGCCATACATCCCCCTAATAGTCCTGTTCCTGCTTCTCCTTGTTATAGCGATGCTGGGGTATGAGCTGGCAGTAGCCCTGTTGGGAGGCACTCTGAGGAAGCCGAAGTCAAGAAAAGCGGATCTGCTGGCACGCAGGAGAAAGAAAATAAAGTTTCATCACTACAAGCGCCGTTAAGCCCATTCCTCCTCGGGGATGGCCTCCTTCTTGGCCGGGATTATGCAGAGGAACTCAAGGGTCTCGCTCAGGGCCTTGTAGCCGTGAGGCTCGTTGGGTGGGACGTAGAGGAAGTTCCCGGCCTTAACGTGGTACTCCTCCTTCCCGTTGGTTATTATACCCTCTCCCTTAATGATAAATATCTCGTGCTCCCAGTCGTGCTGGTGTATTGGGATTTCGGCGCCATTCTTGAGGACGAAATAGCGCATCGCGAAGTTCTTGGCGCCGAGTTTCGGTGGGACCAGCCACCTGATGGTTACTCCCTCAAAGCCCGTATCCTTTTCGGGAACGTCTTTGTAGTGTCCTACGAACATGGTATCACCGAGTGTATTTCGGCCAGGTGTTATTTAAATCTGCCGAGTTCCTCCAACGGAAAGTGCTTTAAGTTTCGGCCCTTATCTCTGGAAGGTGAAGGTTATGAAGAAAGTCGTTTTTGGAATCTTGCTGATTTTCATCGTCGTTGCTTCCGGCTGTATAGGAGGGGAGAGGCCTGCAGAAACTTCCACTGCCGGCCCCCAGGCAGGGGGAATCGACTTTGAAAGCCTCGAAAAGGGCCAGGTTTTAACGCAGTGGAAGAGCTTGGCGGACGTCTCGAAGGTATACGTCAGCGAGGGCTACGAGGATCTCGCGAAGCACTACTTCCCCGATGCCCAGATACTTCCAGCAAGTCAGTACGATGGAGGCGTTGCCATACTCTCCCCGCAGGACGCCAGGGCCCTGCTGAAGGGGAAACCGATACTCATAACGGTCAACGACTATTTCGGCTACATAGTCTACCGGCTGGGAGTTAAGTTCGTTGGAAAGGACAAGGGGAGTTTCGTGGCCTTCAACGATGATGGAAAGGCCCACTTCGTTTTCACGGGCACCAGCAAGGCCGGCGCCGGTGCGGCCCTTGAGTACGCGCTGGAACTTGCGGAGGGCGGTGAGATAAATCCCGAAGACGTCATCCGGAGCGGCGAGTTTGAGGGAATCGTTGTTAAGGTGATAGGGGACAACAACTGGAACGGAATTCCCGATGAGGGTGAACACTGGTACCTCAGCTCCTTCAGGGCGAGGGAGCCGTTCATCTACTACTGGCGCATCGTTGAGGGTGAAAACGTCACAGTGAAGGGCGGCTTTATCAGGCTCGTCAACGGCTCCACCGTCTACATCCACGCCCTCGGCTTCAACGTTAGCGTCGATGTAAGAGACGGAACGGGAGCCACGCTGACCTACGTTATCGAGAACACCAACCCGGCGGTGCTCAATCTGCCAGAAGGGGCTGAAATTGGAGATACGTGGGTTAAAATAACGACGTCTGAGGATTCCTTCAGCATCACTCCAAAGGAGGTGGGGGAGTACGTGGTTCTTGCTTTCGGTGATCACAGACCAGGCGGTGGCACCGAAGTTCCTGAGGTGTTCCTCAGGATACGGGACAAGATCAACGCGGACGATGGCATCTTCATAATCGATGGTGGAGACCTCATTTATTCGGGAAGGGTGGATGAGTGGGCGGCCCTGCTCAGGGAATGGAAGTGGAACAAGCCGATATTCATCGCCGTCGGGAACCACGAGTACATTGGAGAGGGGATAAACGTCTATCACATGTTCTTTGGGCCAACTGATTACTCCTTTGCCCTTGGGGGCTATCACTACATCTTCATGAACGACATCAGGAACGACTACGGGCTGAGCGACGAGCAGTGGAGCTGGCTTCAGAAAGAGCTTGAGCGTGCCAGGGCAGCGGGCAGGAGGCCAGTGATAGTGATGCACGCCCCGCCGGTGGACCCAAGGCCTGGCGGCGACCACAGCATGAACCCCGCTGACGGGCAGAAGTTGCTGGGGCTGATGAAGGAGTACAACGCCTTTGGGATCTTCAGCCACATCCACATATACTGGTACGGCGAGGAGGACGGCGTTCAAATGCTCATAACGGGTGGTGGCGGTGCATCCCTCTATGCCCCTTTGGACCAGGGTGGCTTCTACCACTACGTCAGGCTCGGAATGATGCCTGACGGGAAAATAAACGTTGAACCCGTTAAGGTCGAGTCCTGACCCTTTCTCTTTATTCTATTTGTTCTATATAGTGGATGGTATCTAACTATATTCTACTGCGGCAAGATATTTATAAGGCACCCTGTATCTCCCAGCGGTGGTACCGGTGGATCCATGGTTGCTGATAACGATCGTCCTTGGATTTGCAATGGCGTGGGCAATAGGTGCGAACGACGCTGCCAACTCGATGAGCACTGCGGTGGGTGCGAAGGCGATAACCCCCAAGCAGGCTGTTGTGATAGCCGGCCTCCTTGAGTTCGCTGGGGCCTACTTCTTTGGAAAGAGCGTTACTGAGACGGTAAGAAAGGGCATCCTCGACCCATCGATGATAACCGATCCGAATGTCCTCGTCTACGGCTCCGTGGCAGCGCTCCTGGCCGCGACAATCTGGCTCGTCATAGCGACCAAATTCGGCCTGCCTGTCTCAACGACGCACTCGATCGTCGGTGGGATAGCCGGTTACGGAATAGTTTACGCCGGTACCGAGATAGTCAACTGGGGCAAGATGACCCAGGTCGTCCTCAGCTGGATCCTCTCACCGATAATCGGCGCCATAATGGCTTACGTCATATTCAAGGTTTTCACGAAGAGCATCTTCGAGAGAAGGGACCCCGTCAGGAGCGCCAGGATATGGTCGCCCTTCTGGGTCGGGCTGGCGTTCGTGGTCATCGGGACGATGTTCTACATCAAGGTTCTTCACGGGGATGACATCAAGACGGGAGTTCTGATGTACGGCATCCCCTTGGGCGTGGTCGTGTTTGTGGTGACTTACTTCCTGATAAAGCTCCGCTTCCCGAGCAGCGACCCGTTCATCGGCGTTGAGGCGATATTCAGGAAAGCACAGGTGATTACCTCCGCTTACGTTGCCCTTGCACACGGTGCCAATGACGTCGCAAATGCAATTGGCCCGGTTGCAGCCGTTTACGCCGTCGCCACGATGGGACTGGCCGGAATGAAGGTGCCCGTTCCGAGGTGGATACTGGCCCTTGGTGGACTTGGGATAGCGGTGGGTGTTGCCACATATGGTTACCGCGTTATGGGGACCGTCGGCAAAAAGATAACCGAGCTGACGAACACCAGGGGGTTCACGATAGACTTCTCAGCGGCCACGGTTGTCCTGGTCGCGAGCTGGCTGGGGTTGCCAATCTCGACGACACACACCGTCGTTGGAGCGGTCATAGGAATAGGCCTTGCGAGGGGAGTAAAGGCAATAAACAAAGACATCGTTAGGGACATAATAATATCCTGGTTCGTTACCGTTCCGGTCGCCGGTTTAATCAGCGCGGCCATATTCAAAATCCTGATGTTCGTGGGGTGATACCATGCAGGTCTGGACCAAGCTCTTCGCCAAGAGCCCCTTCAAGCCCCTCATAAAGCACGCTGACGTTGTGCTCAGCACGGTTGAAACGCTTGAAAAGGCACTCCGGCACTGGTACGAGGGGGACTATGAGGAGATGAGAAAGATAGCCATCGAGGTCGACAGGCTTGAGGACGTCGCCGACAGGATAAAAGAGGAAATTAGGAACTCCCTCAGTTCAAAGCTCATGATGGCGGTCGCGAGGGAGGACGTCCTCATCTACCTCCACATGCAGGACAAGGTTGCGGATGCAGCAGAGGACACTGCCAAGTGGCTGCTTGTGAAGAAGCCCGACGGTATCCCGAAGGAGGTTAAGGACATAATCCTTGAGATGGGTGTGGAAAGCATCAAGGCCGCCAAGCTCGTCCACGAGGCCATAGTGCAGATGGACCGCGTCATAGAGAGTGGCTTCGCCGAGGGGGAAATCGAAGAGGAATACAGAATAATCAGGGAGATTGAGAGTGTTGAAAACAAAATAGACGGTCTCGACACGAAGCTCATGCAGTTCGTCTTTGAAAACGCTGATTCGATGAACTGGAGCGACGGCTTCTACATCCTGAACATAGCGAGAACCCTCAGCAACATCTCCGACAAGGCCAAGGATGCAGCAGAGAGGATAAGGCTCATGATGAATAAGTGAGCCGATACCTCCGATATTCTTTTAAACCTCCCCCTAATGTTTTCCAATGACGATGCGGAACGGTGTTCGAATAATCGGTGAGTTCTTCAGAATCCAAAAGGAAGTCTTCTTCAGATATCGCTGGGACGTGGTCAGCTATCTGATAGGCCTTCTAATTCAGGTTGCGGTGATGGGAATATTTGCCAGCCTCGTGACAATAAATGCCGATATTACGCGGTATGGGAC